>NZ_CDRNIL010000132.1:0-12104 GCF_977014125.1 Massilia phosphatilytica | reverse complement strand
TTATGTACGTACTTCGTTCAGTTACGTATTGCTAAGGTTAAAACGGAGGAGTTAGTTGGATGATCCAGCACCTAAGGTTAAGACGGGGGAGTTCATGTTCGGCCATGACCAGCGCCTGGGGCTGAAGCCGGACGTAAGGTATGGCTGTTCGCATGCACGACTGGGTTTAAAACGTCGTGAGACAGTTTGGTCCCTATCTGCCGTGGGCGTTGGAAATTTGAAGGGGGCTGCTCCTAGTACGAGAGGACCGGAGTGGACGAACCTCTGGTGTACCGGTTGTCACGCCAGTGGCATTGCCGGGTAGCTAAGTTCGGAAGAGATAACCGCTGAAAGCATCTAAGCGGGAAACTCGCCTTGAGATGAGATTTCCCGGAGCCTTGAGCTCCTTGAAGGGTCGTTCGAGACCAGGACGTTGATAGGTCAGGTGTGGAAGTGCAGTAATGCATTAAGCTAACTGATACTAATTGCCCGTACGGCTTGTCCCTATAACCTTGGCAGTCATTGCCAGTACAAGGGTTCAGCTGTTTGTTGAGACAACAGATTAAGAAACTACTTCTTCCAGATTCAGAGTGACGCAAGCACCCAGCAAGCGGCACTCGTACAAGTTATGCCTGATGACCATAGCAAGTCGGTACCACCCCTTCCCATCCCGAACAGGACCGTGAAACGACTTTGCGCCGATGATAGTGCTGCAACCAGTGTGAAAGTAGGTTATCGTCAGGCTAGTTATATGCAGAAGCCCGCTCAGTTCGATACTGAGCGGGCTTTTTGCTTTCTAACGCACCTTCTTCAAATACGCGCGCAAACCATGGGTCAACACCAGCGGAAAGACGCTGGCATGATCCTCGTCCGCAAACACTTCGAGCCTGCTTTTGAGGTTCGGATAGCGGTGCGACTTGAGCGCAGCGTCGAAGTCGGCATAAATCCGCGACCATGTCCGCATTCTCTTCCGTGCGCGACCGTTTCCGGTCCTTGCCGAGTGTTTCGCGCCCGCCGATACCGAAAAACACGGAAGCTGGCATATCGTTGTGCCCTTTTGCGTAATCCTGTTCGCGTTCGAACATCACGCCCTGGTCGAACCACAGCGAAGGACTGCCGAGAATGTAATGGTCGAACGTGCGCGGTTCACTCGGCAGCAACTGCAGGCCCAGCAGGCTGCCATACGAATGGCCGACAAAGATCTTGCGGCTCATGTCGGCCCGATAGTTCGCGGCGACCAGCGGAAAGACGTCGGCGGCGATGAAGCGGCCATAAGCCTGCGCCTCGCCAAACGCCGGCGTCCGGCCCGGCATATCGGCGGCATAATCCTGGCGCCGCGGCACGGCCGGCGTGTAGTCGCGGCGGCGGCTGTACACGGGAGTGTCGCCGTGCGCATACGACAGGCCGACGACGATCACCTCTTCCATGCCCGCATGCTTGGCCAGCCGCTGCGCGATACCGCGCGCGACCGGGAATGCGTAATTGGCGTCGGTGACGAACAACACGGGATAACGCCGGTTCGACGAACGGTACGAATCCGGCAGCGCAACGAACACCTGATAGTCGCGGTTCAGCGCGCGCGCGTGCACCTCGCGCACTTCCGTCTCGTCGAGCACATACGGCGCAGGTGCCTGCGGCCGAGGCCAGGCCGGACGCGAAGCAACACAACAACAACAGCTTGCGAACCGTCGTCATGGGCGCGCCTCTGCCGCCAGCACGTCTTCCAGCCTGGTACGCGCGTTTGTCGCATACTTGCGGCAGGCGTCGTGATCGACGAACGCCGCGTCCCCGAGTTCGGCCTGCTTCGCTTTCCGCTCCCACAAGTCGCTCCCTTCCGGATGGGCGCTCACGAGCACGTCGCAGTCCAGTCCTTCGACGGTGGCGATGGAGTGTTCGACGTCCGTCCGCGCATTCGGGTACAGCGGATTCCTGCTGAAGCTGCGGCCGTCGGCGGCCAGCGCATTGATGCTGTCCGCGTACACGATGTGCATCGTCTTGCCGCCTTCGCTCGACTGCCACGTCCAGCTGGTACGCACCCAGCGTGCGCCCGGCGTGAAGCGCGCGGTGACGGCCAGCGAGCCGAGTTTTACGACCTCGCCATCGCGCACGGCGCGCGTGTTGGCGACGGGGTCCATTGGCTTCAGGCCGGGATACTGCGCGTCGCGCTTGTCCGGCTGCCCTGTCCGCAGCACCTCGACGGACGCCGGACTAGCCAGCACCACGGCGCCGCTCATCTTCTGCAAATCGGCGATGCCGCCGGCGTGGTCGAAGTGCTCGTGTCCATTCAGGATGTAGCGGATGTCCTCGACCTTGAAGCCGAGTTGACGGATGTGTGCAGCAATCTGCGCGGACGCGCCGGACGGGCCGCCGTCGATGAGGATGTGACCGGCCGGCGATGTGATCAGCACGGCGCTGATGCCGCGGGTGCCGACGTAATACGTATTGCCGTAGACGGCGAACGGATCCTGGGAGGCATACCAGTCCGCCGCGCCGGCGCCAGCCGAAGCGGAAGCGCCGCCGAGCAGGAGGGCGGCGGCCAAGCGTATCGTGTTTTTCATGGGGTAGCGTGAGAGTTGATAAAGAATCGTGATTGCGCCGCCGATTCTGCAACCCGCGCGGCGCCACGGCCCGTCCTGCGTGACGAAACGCCGCTTCCACGTGATGAAGCGGCCGCCTGCGGTCTTCGGACAGGCAAGGCCGCTGCTATACTTTTCCGATGACGCAGCACGCCGACACGACCATCCCCCATCCCGCGATACCGCCCGCGGCCAGGACCCTCGTCATCGTGGTGCTCGTGTGGACCGCGATCAGCGCGCTCGGCGCCTTGCAGACCTACAGCGACAACCTGCGCCTCGGCGTGGACAGCCACTATCCGTCCCTGCTGGTGACGTGGTTCATCGAGTACGCGGTGCCGCTGATCGTCCTGAGCGCAGGCCTGAGCATGGCACTGGCGCGCTGGCCCACATTGATCGCCCGTCCGCACAACGTGCTTCTGCTGTTCGTCGGCCTCGTGCTCGTGTTCCAGCCCACGCAATGGACGTACATGGCGTGGCTGCGCGGCTACCTGCACATCGCGAGTCTCGACGACGCGCGCCGCCTGTTGATGAAGATGCTGCTGGTCGGCTGGTTCTCGACCACCGGTACTTTTGCGGCGATCCTGGCCATCCATTACTGGCGCCAGGTGCGCGAGCGCGAACTGGCTTGGCAGCGCAGCCAGACCGACATGCTCAACCTGCGCCTCGCGCTGGAAGAACAGCGCATGCTGGCCCTGCGCGCGCAATTCGAACCGCACTTCCTGTTCAATGCGCTGAATGCGATCAGCGCCCTCGTGCGCGAAGGCGACCGCACGCTGGCCCTCGGCGGCATCGGCCGCCTGAGCGACCTGTTGCGCTATGCGCTGTCGGCCAGCGTGCGCAACACGGTCACGGTCGCCGCCGAGCTGCAGTTCGTGCGCGATTACCTCGACCTGCAACGCCTGCGCTACGGCGACCGGTCTGCAGGTGCGCATCGAAGGGGAAGAGCGGTTGCTGCACGACGTCGACTGTCCGCCGCTGCTGCTGCAACCGCTGATCGAGAACGCGCTGCGCCATGATCTCGATTGCCGCGATGGGCCGAGTGATATCCGCCTCGCCTTCGTGGCCGATGGAGACGCGCTTACGATCCGGGTCACGAATCCCGTCAGCGCGCATGCTTCTCCCAATCCCGGCGCCGGACTCGGGCTCGCGAACACGCGCGAGCGGCTGCGTCTCATGCATCCCACCGCGTCGCTGCGCACGGATTTGCAGGAGGGCCGGTTCGTGGCCGAAGTGCGCCTGCCGCTGGAGCGGGAGTAAGCGATGACGGTGCGTTACCTGATCGTCGACGACGAGGCGCCCAGCCGCGCCAACCTGCGCCTCGCGTTGGCGGCGCATCCGGACTGGCTGCTCGCGGCCGAATGCGACGGCACCGCGGCCGCGCGTGCGGCGCTGTCCGTCCACGACGTCGACGTCATCTTCCTCGACATCCAGATGCCGGCCGAATCGGGGCTCGTGCTCGCGCGCGCGATCAGCCGCCTGTCTGCGCCGCCGCTGATCGTGTTCGTGACGGCCTACAGCGAACACGCGATCGATGCGTTCGAAGTCCACGCGCTCGACTACCTGCTCAAGCCTCTGAACGACGCGCGCCTGAGCCAAGCCGTCGAGCGCATCGGCGCGATGCTGGGACAACGCCAGCGCGAGGCGTATGGCGCGGCCTTGCGCGATTACGTCGACGCCGGCGCGGACCAGGCGAAGGCAGCCCTGGAACGGATCAACGTGCGCTCCGTCGGCCGCATCGAACAGATCCTCGTGGCGGACATTCTGTGGATCGAATCGGCCGGCAATTACGTCGAACTGCATCTGGCGGGGCGCACGGTCCTGCATCGCATTACGCTGAACCGCCTCGAGACGCTGCTCGCGCCCGACGACTTCCTGCGCGTGCACCGCGGCGTGATCGTCAGGCGCGGCGAGATCGCGCGCCTGGATTCCGTCGGCGATGGCGGCTATCGGCTCACGCTGCGCTGCGGCGCCGCGGTCGCCGTCAGCGAGCGTTACCTGGGCGCCTTGAAGTCGGCGATGTGACGAAGTGCCGTCTTGCCGGGACGGCCGCGCTGTCTGCGAACGTAGGTCGCTGCCTATACTGTCGCTCGTCATGAACGATCCGGAGAACGCTTTGCTTACCCTGTCACGTCCCACGCGATCCATCGCCGTCGCATGCCTGTCCCTGCTGCCGCTGACGGCCGGCGCCGTCGATGCGGCCACCGTGCGCGCAGCGGTCGATCGCGCTATTCAACCGCTGATGGCGCAGCACGACGTGCCCGGCATGGCGGTCGCCGTCACCGTCGATGGCCACGCGATGTTCTTCAATTACGGCGAGGCGTCGAAACAGGGCCATGTGCCCGTCACCGAGAACACGCTGTTCGAACTGGGCTCCGTCAGCAAGACCCTCACTGTGACGCTGGCCTGTCACGCGCAGGACCTCGGCAAGCTGTCGTTCGGCGATCATCCCGGTGCCTACACGCCGCAGCTGAAGGGCAGCGCGATCGACCGCGCGAGCCTGCTCGAACTGGGCACTTATACGCCGGGCGGTCTGCCGCTGCAATTCCCGGACGAGATCGAGACGGATGCGCAGATGATCGACTACTTCCGCGCGTGGCGCCCGGACGCGGCGCCCGGCACGCAGCGCCGTTATTCGAATCCCAGCCTCGGCCTGTTCGGGCACGTGACGGCGCGCGCATTGGGCGTCGATTTTGCCGACGCCGTCGAGGGCTGGCTGTTTCCCGCGCTGGGCCTGAAGCACAGCTATATCCGTGTGCCGTCCGGTGCGATGGGCGACTACGCCTGGGGCTACGACAGGACGAACCACCCCGTGCGCGTCAGTCCGGGCGTGTTCGATGCCGAGACATACGGCGTCAAGTCCAGCGCCGCCGACATGATCCGTTTCGTCCAGGAGAACATCGACGCGAGCGCCCTGCCGGCCCCGATGCGCCGCGCCATCGATTGCACGCACAAGGGTTACTTCCGGATCGGCGATATGGTGCAGGGACTCGGCTGGGAGCAATACCGTGCACCCGTGACCCTGGCCGCCCTGCAGGCCGGGAACTCAGCGAAGATGAGCACCGAGCCGAATCCGGCCACACGGCTGCAGCCGCCGCAGTCGCCGCCGCGCGGAACGCTGTTCAACAAGACCGGCGCCACGCGCGGTTTCGGCACCTATGTGTTGTTTGTGCCCGAATATCGCGTCGGAATCGTCATGCTCGCCAATAAGAATTACCCGATACCGGCACGGGTGCAGGCCGCGTATGCGATTCTCCAGCAACTGGCGCCGTGATACCGTCAATACGCGCCGATGCGACAAATCGCCCTTGCGCACTCGCCCGTGGTTTTGCTATAGTTCGCGTCCTGCTTCTGCAGCGCAAGAAATTTCAGCTAAATCAAACAGTTGAAATCGGGGTTTTGACAACGCCGCTTGTGCTGAAGAAAAAGAGGGGTTGACGAGTTAAACGATGTGCTGCATACTCTCGCTCCTCTGCTGCTGACGAACAAAACGATTCGCAGATGCAGCAAGGCAGTACCGAATACAGTTCTTTAACAATCAACAGTCGATAAGTGTGGGCGTTTGATGAGGTGCCAGCAGTCACGTAAGTGCTGCTGAATGCTTAAATTATCAAATGTTCACACAAAAGAAATACGTTGCTCAGCAATGAGTAACGGTCAGTATTTTGAGTGAGCGATCTGCTGCGAAAGCAGCAAAAACAGAGATTAAACTGAAGAGTTTGATCCTGGCTCAGATTGAACGCTGGCGGCATGCTTTACACATGCAAGTCGAACGGCAGCGCGGGGCAACCTGGCGGCGAGTGGCGAACGGGTGAGTAATATATCGGAACGTACCCAAGAGTGGGGGATAACGTAGCGAAAGTTACGCTAATACCGCATACGATCTACGGATGAAAGTGGGGGACCTTCGGGCCTCATGCTCCTGGAGCGGCCGATATCTGATTAGCTAGTTGGTGAGGTAAAGGCTCACCAAGGCGACGATCAGTAGCTGGTCTGAGAGGACGACCAGCCACACTGGGACTGAGACACGGCCCAGACTCCTACGGGAGGCAGCAGTGGGGAATTTTGGACAATGGGCGCAAGCCTGATCCAGCAATGCCGCGTGAGTGAAGAAGGCCTTCGGGTTGTAAAGCTCTTTTGTCAGGGAAGAAACGGTTTCGGATAATACCTGGAGCTAATGACGGTACCTGAAGAATAAGCACCGGCTAACTACGTGCCAGCAGCCGCGGTAATACGTAGGGTGCAAGCGTTAATCGGAATTACTGGGCGTAAAGCGTGCGCAGGCGGTTTTGTAAGTCTGTCGTGAAAGCCCCGGGCTTAACCTGGGAATTGCGATGGAGACTGCAAGGCTTGAATCTGGCAGAGGGGGGTAGAATTCCACGTGTAGCAGTGAAATGCGTAGAGATGTGGAGGAACACCGATGGCGAAGGCAGCCCCCTGGGTCAAGATTGACGCTCATGCACGAAAGCGTGGGGAGCAAACAGGATTAGATACCCTGGTAGTCCACGCCCTAAACGATGTCTACTAGTTGTCGGGTCTTAATTGACTTGGTAACGCAGCTAACGCGTGAAGTAGACCGCCTGGGGAGTACGGTCGCAAGATTAAAACTCAAAGGAATTGACGGGGACCCGCACAAGCGGTGGATGATGTGGATTAATTCGATGCAACGCGAAAAACCTTACCTACCCTTGACATGTCAGGAACCTCCGAGAGATTGGAGGGTGCTCGAAAGAGAGCCTGAACACAGGTGCTGCATGGCTGTCGTCAGCTCGTGTCGTGAGATGTTGGGTTAAGTCCCGCAACGAGCGCAACCCTTGTCATTAGTTGCTACGAAAGGGCACTCTAATGAGACTGCCGGTGACAAACCGGAGGAAGGTGGGGATGACGTCAAGTCCTCATGGCCCTTATGGGTAGGGCTTCACACGTCATACAATGGTACATACAGAGGGCCGCCAACCCGCGAGGGGGAGCTAATCCCAGAAAGTGTATCGTAGTCCGGATCGCAGTCTGCAACTCGACTGCGTGAAGTTGGAATCGCTAGTAATCGCGGATCAGCATGTCGCGGTGAATACGTTCCCGGGTCTTGTACACACCGCCCGTCACACCATGGGAGCGGGTTTTACCAGAAGTAGGTAGCTTAACCGCAAGGAGGGCGCTTACCACGGTAGGATTCGTGACTGGGGTGAAGTCGTAACAAGGTAGCCGTATCGGAAGGTGCGGCTGGATCACCTCCTTTCTAGAGTGGCACTGCGAGCGCGAGCTCGGTCATCAAGCGCCTACGCTTATCGGCTGTTATAAAGTTAAACGAGAAGAGTTTTCGGGGCTGTAGCTCAGCTGGTTAGAGCACCGTGTTGATAACGCGGGGGTCGTTGGTTCGAGTCCAACCAGCCCTACCAGGCATCACCGCGCCGTTCGTAATTCCCTGGGGGATTAGCTCAGCTGGGAGAGCACCTGCTTTGCAAGCAGGGGGTCGTCGGTTCGATCCCGTCATCCTCCACCACTCTTGTTCACTGCATTTACGTAAGACTCAAGTGGTTTAGGTAAGTGTAGTTCTCGTTCTTTAACAATCTGGAAGAAGTAAAGTTTTCTTTAAGCGTTCAACGCATCGAAAGATGTATTGGACACTTAGGGTAGTAATCTGTATGTATCAACAAACAAAGTAAGCTGAACTCTTGTCGATATGACGTTCCCTTCTCGTCTTTCCTTCGGAAAGACTGCAGGGGCCAACGTTATAGGGACAAGTGAATAAGTGCACATGGTGGATGCCTTGGCGATTACAGGCGACGAAGGACGTAGTAGCTTGCGATAAGCTGCGGGGAGTGAGCAAACACACTTTGATCCGCAGATTTCCGAATGGGGAAACCCGGCCTTTTAGGTCATCGCATACTGAATACATAGGTATGCGAAGCGAACGCGGCGAACTGAAACATCTAAGTAGCTGCAGGAAAAGAAATCAACCGAGATTCCCAAAGTAGTGGCGAGCGAAATGGGAAGAGCCTTGTACGTGATAGTCGACTGAATAGTGGAACAGCTTGGAAACGCTGGCCATAGAGGGTGATAGCCCCTTACACGAAATTCAGACGGTGATACTAAGCGTACGACAAGTAGGGCGGGACACGAGAAATCCTGTCTGAATATGGGGGGACCATCCTCCAAGGCTAAATACTCGTAATCGACCGATAGTGAACCAGTACCGTGAGGGAAAGGCGAAAAGAACCCCGGGAGGGGAGTGAAATAGATCCTGAAACCGTGTGCATACAAACAGTCGGAGCCTCTTCGTGGGGTGACGGCGTACCTTTTGTATAATGGGTCAGCGACTTACATTCAGTGGCGAGGTTAACCGAATAGGGGAGCCGTAGAGAAATCGAGTCCGAACAGGGCGACAGTCGCTGGGTGTAGACCCGAAACCAGGTGATCTACCCATGGCCAGGATGAAGGTGCGGTAACACGCCCTGGAGGTCCGAACCCACTAATGTTGAAAAATTAGGGGATGAGCTGTGGGTAGGGGTGAAAGGCTAAACAAACCTGGAAATAGCTGGTTCTCTCCGAAAACTATTTAGGTAGTGCCTCAAGTATCACCACCGGGGGTAGAGCACTGTTATGGCTAGGGGGTCATTGCGACTTACCAAACCATTGCAAACTCCGAATACCGGTGAGTGCGAGCTTGGGAGACAGACGTCGGGTGCTAACGTCCGGCGTCAAGAGGGAAACAACCCAGACCGCCAGCTAAGGTCCCAAAGATTGGCTAAGTGGAAAACGAAGTGGGAAGGCTAAAACAGTCAGGATGTTGGCTTAGAAGCAGCCATCATTTAAAGAAAGCGTAATAGCTCACTGATCGAGTCGTCCTGCGCGGAAGATGTAACGGGGCTAAGCCAGTCACCGAAGCTGCGGATATGTGCTTGCACATATGGTAGGAGAGCGTTCCGTAAGCCTGAGAAGGTGTCTTGTAAAGGATGCTGGAGGTATCGGAAGTGCGAATGCTGACATGAGTAGCGATAAAGAGGGTGAAAAGCCCTCTCGCCGAAAGCCCAAGGTTTCCTGTTCAACGTTCATCGGAGCAGGGTGAGTCGGCCCCTAAGGCGAGGCAGAGATGCGTAGCTGATGGGAAGCAGGTTAATATTCCTGCACCGTCGTATGATGCGATGGGGGGACGGATCGCGGAAGGTTGTCCAACTGTTGGAATAGTTGGTTTTTGACTCATAGAAGGCGCTTAGGCAAATCCGGGCGCGTAATTCAAGGGGTCGAGACGGGTGTCCTTGCGACACGAAGCAATCGGAAGTGGTTCCAAGAAAAGCCTCTAAGCTTCAGTCATACGAGACCGTACCGCAAACCGACACAGGTGGGCGAGATGAGTATTCTAAGGCGCTTGAGAGAACTCGGGAGAAGGAACTCGGCAAATTGGTACCGTAACTTCGGGATAAGGTACGCCCCGGTAGCTTGACTGCTTTACTGCAGAAGGGTGAAAGGGTTGCAATAAACTGGTGGCTGCGACTGTTTAATAAAAACACAGCACTCTGCAAACACGAAAGTGGACGTATAGGGTGTGACGCCTGCCCGGTGCTGGAAGATTAAATGATGGGGTGCAAGCTCTTGATTGAAGTCCCAGTAAACGGCGGCCGTAACTATAACGGTCCTAAGGTAGCGAAATTCCTTGTCGGGTAAGTTCCGACCTGCACGAATGGCGTAACGATGGCCACACTGTCTCCTCCCGAGACTCAGCGAAGTTGAAATGTTTGTGATGATGCAATCTACCCGCGGCTAGACGGAAAGACCCCATGAACCTTTACTGTAGCTTTGCATTGGACTTTGAACCAATCTGTGTAGGATAGGTGGGAGGCTTTGAAGCGGGGACGCCAGTTCTCGTGGAGCCAACCTTGAAATACCACCCTGGTTCGTTTGAGGTTCTAACCTTGGCCCGTAATCCGGGTCGGGGACAGTGCATGGTAGGCAGTTTGACTGGGGCGGTCTCCTCCTAAAGTGTAACGGAGGAGTTCGAAGGTACGCTAGGTACGGTCGGACATCGTGCTAATAGTGCAATGGCATAAGCGTGCTTAACTGCGAGACCGACAAGTCGAGCAGGTACGAAAGTAGGACATAGTGATCCGGTGGTTCTGTATGGAAGGGCCATCGCTCAACGGATAAAAGGTACTCTGGGGATAACAGGCTGATTCCTCCCAAGAGTTCATATCGACGGGGGAGTTTGGCACCTCGATGTCGGCTCATCACATCCTGGGGCTGTAGCCGGTCCCAAGGGTATGGCTGTTCGCCATTTAAAGTGGTACGTGAGCTGGGTTTAAAACGTCGTGAGACAGTTTGGTCCCTATCTGCCGTGGGCGTTGGAAATTTGAAGGGGGCTGCTCCTAGTACGAGAGGACCGGAGTGGACGAACCTCTGGTGTACCGGTTGTCACGCCAGTGGCATTGCCGGGTAGCTAAGTTCGGAAGAGATAACCGCTGAAAGCATCTAAGCGGGAAACTCGCCTTGAGATGAGATTTCCCGGAGCCTTGAGCTCCTTGAAGGGTCGTTCGAGACCAGGACGTTGATAGGTCAGGTGTGGAAGTGCAGTAATGCATTAAGCTAACTGATACTAATTGCCCGTACGGCTTGTCCCTATAACCTTGGCAGTCATTGCCAATACAAGGGTTCAGCTGTTTGTTGAGACAACAGATTAAGAAACTACTTCTTCCAGATTCAGAGTGACGCATGCACCCAGCAAGCGGCACTCGTACAAGTTATGCCTGATGACCATAGCAAGTCGGTACCACCCCTTCCCATCCCGAACAGGACCGTGAAACGACTTTGCGCCGATGATAGTGCTGCAACCAGTGTGAAAGTAGGTTATCGTCAGGCTAAGTCAAACTGCCTACCATGCACTGTCCCCGACCCGGATTACGGGCCAAGGTTAGAACCTCAAACGAACCAGGGTGGTATTTCAAGGTTGGCTCCACGAGAACTGGCGTCCCCGCTTCAAAGCCTCCCACCTATCCTACACAGATTGGTTCAAAGTCCAATGCAAAGCTACAGTAAAGGTTCATGGGGTCTTTCCGTCTAGCCGCGGGTAGATTGCATCATCACAAACATTTCAACTTCGCTGAGTCTCGGGAGGAGACAGTGTGGCCATCGTTACGCCATTCGTGCAGGTCGGAACTTACCCGACAAGGAATTTCGCTACCTTAGGACCGTTATAGTTACGGCCGCCGTTTACTGGGACTTCAATCAAGAGCTTGCACCCCATCATTTAATCTTCCAGCACCGGGCAGGCGTCACACCCTATACGTCCACTTTCGTGTTTGCAGAGTGCTGTGTTTTTATTAAACAGTCGCAGCCACCAGTTTATTGCAACCCTTTCACCCTTCATGCAGTAAAGCAGTCAAGCTACCGGGGCGTACCTTATCCCGAAGTTACGGTACCAATTTGCCGAGTTCCTTCTCCCGAGTTCTCTCAAGCGCCTTAGAATACTCATCTCGCCCACCTGTGTCGGTTTGCGGTACGGTCTCGTATGACTGAAGCTTAGAGGCTTTTCTTGGAACCACTTCCGATTGCTTCGTGTCG
>NZ_CDRNIL010000131.1:0-6145 GCF_977014125.1 Massilia phosphatilytica | reverse complement strand
TTATGTACATCTACTTCGTTCAGTTACGTATTGCTAAGGTTAAAACGGAGGAGTCAGTCGGATGATCCAGCACCTCGGGGCCAGGCGCAGCAGCGCGGCGCCGTATTCCTGCGCGAGCCCGTCGGCATCGTCGGCGTCCGCACCGAGCAGGCCGAGGACGACGCCGGCCACGCCGCCCAGCACGTCGGCATTGACGGCCCGGTGCGCCCGCCCCGCCAGCGCGGCGCGCAGGAGCACGGCGCGTGCCGCGAATTCGGGCAGATCCAGCAGGGCCGCGCAGCGCGCGCTCACCCAGGCCACGCCGGCCAGGCCGCCGTACAGTCCGGTATCCGCATGGGACTCGGCCGCCGCGCAGGCATGGCGCAGCGCGCCCGCGGCCGTGGTGCGCAGGCGTGCCTCGCCGGTGACGGCGTACAGCTGCGCCAGGAACCAGGCAATGCCCGCCGTGCCGTCGTACAGCGCCGGCCCCAGCGCGCCGTACGGGCGGCCGGTGCCGGCAAGGTGGCCAACCCAGCAGCAACGGTCGGCGTGCCAGACCGCGTCTCCGGCGAGCTCGGCGCCGATGCGCGCGGCGGCCGTGAGCAGGCCGGGCTGCGGCGCCGGCGCGGGCGGGCGCGTGCGGCGCCCCGGACCGCGCGCCGCCGGCAGCACATAGCCGCCCTGCGAACCGGGGTTCAGGAACGGCTGCGCCAGCGCGACGCCGTGATCCGCAAAACGGGCGCGCACCCGCTCCAGCCGGTACGCCGGCGCGCCGCTGCGCGCGTCGTCGGCACACAGCGCCCGTGCCAGCAGCGTGCAGCGGTGGCGGCCGAAGCTCGCGCCGCCGGGCGGCTGCTCGGCCAGGCCCAGTCCCGGCGCCAGCGCGTGCGTGTAGACGGGCACCGCCGTATCGAGCCAGGGCCGCATCCGCGCATGGATGCGCGCGAGCTCGCCCGCCAGCACGGGGAAATGTGCCTGGTCGAGATACAGCACGCAGGCGTCGGCCCGCCCGTACGCCGTGCTGCGCGCCAGCACCTTCACCTGGAACGGCAGGCCGCTGTCCGCCAGCATGCCGGTCAGCGCGGCCAGCAGCCGCGCCGCGCCGGCCGGGCTCACATGCCAGTACAGGCGCACGAGACGGCTGTCCACGGCCCACGGCGGGCCCTCGACGAGATAAAAGCCGGGGCTGGCCGCGAACGTCCCGGACGACTGCCGCAGATCGACCGCCGTGTCCGCTGTCCCCGCTGTCCCCGCCGCCGGCCGCCACGCGCCGGGTGGCGCGTGCACCCGCAGTCCGGCCTGGGCCGCATCGACGCCGCCGTCCGTGTGCTGCCGTGCCTGCCATCCGCCCTGCCAGGCCGGCGCGCGCGCGGTTGGCGCGTTCCAGCGCGGCGCGCAGGCGCAGCGCCGCGAGGCCATCGCGCGCCGTGTCGGCACCGGACGCGAGGGGCAGCGGGCGGCCGTGGCAATAGAATTGCCGGTACAGTACGCCCGCCAGCAGGTCGATCCGCAGCGCGTCCATGCCGGGGCCGTCGGGCAGGCGCGGCGCGATCGGCTCGCCGCGCCAGCGGATGGCGCCCGCGGCCGGGACCGCCACGCAGCGCAGCGCCAGGGCCAGCGCGTGGGCCGCACGCACCGGACAGGCGGACGTCATGGCGGCACGCCCGGAGGAAATGCGCGGCGCCCTCTTCCGGGACGGCGCAACAGGTTGTCGCACAACTGCACGTGGCCGAGCGCGTGCGTGGTGGCCTTGCGCCGCGCCCTGCATCTGTTCGTAGGCGAGTTGCAGCAGACGCGCCGCCGCGTAGCGCACGCAGGCGTGCAGCTCGGCGGTCCGCGCGCTCCCCGCGAGTCCGCGCGCGGCCGGCATACGCCGTGAAGAACGCGCGCACCGCGCCTTGCAGCGCGGCGTGCGGGATCGCGGCCAGCGCCATGCAGTCGGCCGGTTCGGCGCCGGCCGGCAGCGGCATGCTCTGCAGCCACGCGCTCATGTAGTCGGCCATGACGGCGCCCGCGTCCCAGGCGGGGTCGCCGGCCGTCGCCAGTTCCCAGTCGACGATCCGCAGCCGCCGGGGCCGCAGGTTCACGCAGCAATTGTCCAGGCGCAGGTCGGCATGAATCAGGCGCGGGTGTTCCGCGCAACGCGCGCGCCAGGTCGCGGCCAGCGCCTCCAGCATGGCGCACAGGCCGGCATTGCCTTGCACGACGCGCAGCAGGGCCACGCTGGCGGCGCTGCAATTGGCGACGAAACCGAGCAGCGGAGTGACGAGGCAGAACGGCAGCGGATAAAAGCCGCCTTCTCGATGCCGGGCACGGCGTCCGGCGGCAACGCACGTTGCAGCCGCCCCAGTTCGCGCCCAGCCGCGCGGCCAGCGCGGGCACGAAGCGCCCGAGGCGCGCATGCAGGTCGCGCAGGTTCTCGCGGTCGGCCTGGCCCAGCACCAGCACCGCCGCGTGCGGATCGTGGTCGACCAGCACCGGCAGCAGCCGCGCCGCGTGCGCCGGGGCGAGCGCGCGGCGCAGCAGGCGGTACACGGCGGCCTCGTGCGCGAGGCCGGCGCGGTGCGCGCGATCGGACCCGATCTTGACGAACAGGCCGTCCTGTCCCGCGCCGTCGACGAGCAGGTTCAGGTTGCGGCGCGACAGGTCGCGCATGCGGAAGCTGCCGTCGACGATGGCCGCCGGCGCCAGCAGGCCGCGCGCGATCAGGTAACGCGTCACCGCGGCGTACGAATCGAGCGCAGCCGGGGCCGCATCATGGCGCGGCGGCGCGGGCGGCGCGGATACGGTCCGGGCCGCGGTCGGGGCCGGCATCGTCAGAACCGGTTGTAGGGGCAGTCCGGGCTCGGATCGCGCGGATTGCAGGTGAACGACAGCTGGGTGTCCGGGCAGTTCGCCACGGACGAGCCGCAGCCGTCGCCCTGCGCCATCGCGAACATCTTGCGCATGCCCGGCGCGCCGGCAGCCCGCGCCGCGTTCTCGCGGTAGGTCGCACCCCCCAGGAAACCTTCCGGCACGGTCCGCGTCGCGGTTTCCTGCACGGTCGCGCCCGGCTTCAGCCACGCGATGATCTGCCCGGACGGAAAGCGTTCGTACGTCGATGAGCGGCATCCTTGGAAAACTCGTAATACCAGTTGAGGTTGTCGGTGGTGTACAAGCGGAAGTGGTGTTCACGCTCGCTGTTGCCGAGGAACTTGCCGATCAGCTTGATCACGCCGCCGTATTTGGCGGCGCGGTCGGCAAGGTCGTCCGTTTTGATTTCCCTGGGCTGGTTGTCGCCGGGTTGTTCCACGTCGTTCTCCTTCAGGCTGAGGTTGGGGGAGCGTCCGCCGGCTCTTGCGGATGCACGCACAGTTTTTCGAGCTGGATGCCGCCGCGGCCGACGATGTCCAGCACGGTCATGTCGCGGCCGGATACGTCGACCGTCTGGCGCGGGCCGCCCGGCGCGACGGTGCGCCGCGCGACCTCGTTGCGGTCGGCGTCGTAGGCGACCAGGATGGCGGCGCCCTGCCCGACCAGCGTCGCCCGCGCCATGTCGGCCGTGACCGGGAACGCGACCTCGAGGCCGCGCGGGCGGACCTCGAGTACACGCGGACCGGGCGGCACGGTGGACTGGACGATGCGCTGCGGTTCGCCGTCGCGCGCCGTGAAACGGAATCCCTCGTGTTCGAACTCGGACGGCAGCACGGCATCCTTCTCGAACGACGCGAAGTCCACGCAGGTCTGCCGCGGCGGCGCGGGCGGGCAGAACGGCTGCACCGCGACCAGGGCCGCGTCGTCGAAACAGACGTCGGCCCCCAGCCGCACGCCGCCCTGGCCCTCGATGAACACGGTGATGCCATCGCCGCTCGCGGTGGCGCGTACGCACAGCTGCGACCATTCGGGCCGCAACATGCCGTCCATCCACACGATCCGGGACGAGGAAGGGTCGACGCCGCCGTCCGGATCGATGCCGAGACGGGCGATCGCGCCGCGCAGTTCCGGCGGCTGGTCGATCAGTTCGTCCACGTCGTCGAGGAGCACGGAGTCGCCGCCGGCCTGCTCGTTGAGGCTGTACCACACGGTGACCTGGTAATCCCAGCCGGGATTGGCGCCGATGCGCTGCATCACCCCGGCGCGCGTGTTGCCGAGGAAGCGGATGCGCTGGGCCCGTCCGCCATGGCGCACCGTCGCGTGCTCGGCCGTGAAGATGTCGACGTTCGGCGCCACCGGCACCGCCAGCGGCGTCAGGTCGGCGCTGCCCAGCAGGGTCGGGATGCGCGCCAGATAGGGCGACCAGGCATTCCCGACTTCGCCCAGCTGGTGGCGGCAGAAGCCTTCCTCGAATCCGGCGTTGCGCACGTCGACCACGGTGACGACGGTCGCCATCGTGCCGGGCGCGCCATCGTCGTCGATCACCGTGCAGGTGGCGTGATACGTGCCGCACTGGTGGTACACGTGCGACGCCGTCGCGGTGCCCTGGCCCGCCGGCGCCTTGTGCGTCTCGTCGACGACGGCGCGGCGCGGGCCGCTGCAGTCGCCGAAATCCCAGAACGCCGCGTGCGTGTCCAGCCAGCCGGGATCGGTGAAGTGCGCGCGCAGGGTCAGCACGCAGCAGGGATAGGCGTACAGCGGCGCCAGCGCGTCCACCACGGGCGGCATGTTCAGCACCGTGACGCGCGCCTTGCCGAACCCCGTCGCCCCGCCCTCGTCCTGGACGCGCAGGGTGATCGTGTACGTGCCGGCATCGCCCCACGCATGGGTGCCGCCGACCGTGCCCTTGCCGAGCGGCTCGTCGTGGGTTTCGACGACCGTGCCGGCGGACGGGCTCTGTTCGTCGCCCCAGTCCCACGTGGCCGTATGCGTTTCCAGCCATTGCACGTCGGTGAAGCCGCCGTCGAAGGTCACGACCTCGCCTTCGTTGACCGTGCAGTGCCGGCCCGGCGGACACCACGGGCGGCACGTTCCTCACGCGGATCTGCGCATAGTGCCGGCTCGTGTCGCCGCCCGGCTCGTTCACCGTGACCGCGACGCGGGCCACGTACACGCCGTGGCGCCCATAGACGTGCGTGACGGAGGCCGTGGCGGCCGTCGCGCCGTCGCCGAGGTCCCAGGCATAGGTCGCATGCGGGTTCGGCGCGCCCGCGCTCAACGTGACGGGACTGCCGCCGTCCACCGCGTACGGCCCGTGCGCGTTCGCGAACACGATGTCGGTGCCGGCGTACTTGCTGACGACATTGAACATGGCCGCTAGCCTCCGATCAGCAGGCCATCGGGACTGATGGCGATGGGGTTCTCGAACGCCGACTGCACGTCGCCGACCGTGCCCAGCGGCGACGGCCAGGCCTGCAGGCCGTCCACGGCGCCGCTCACCTCGTCGGTCACGAGCGCGCCGCCGATCGTCGACGCGATGTGCTTGATGATTTCGAGCACCACGATGCCGATCACGAGCCCGACCACGCCGCCGCTCAGGAAGCCCAGCAGCAGGCCGAGGATCCACGCCAGCGTGGACAAATGAACGTCGGGATCGTGCACGTCCGGCTTGAGTTTCTGCGCGCCGGCGGCGTCGGGCGGCAGCCATTCGAGGCCGACATCGACGTCGTAGCCGGCATCGACGTCGATGCTGCCGAGGATGGCGTCGATGACGGTCACGTCGCCGGAAAAGTGGAGGAAATTCGTCAGCGACGGGTGCAGGCTCTTGAGGCGGACGTCGTGCCCGTCCACGTGCAGCACGACCGGCAGCGACGGGAATTTATCGTCGATGGCTTGCTGGATCATGGCCAGCGTGCGCGCCGCGCTGATCGCGATCGCGAACGAGCGCCCGGCCGGCACGAAGTTGTCGAGCAGCGTGATGTCGGCCCCGGGACTGGTGTTGATGGCGATGGCCAGCGCATCGGGCAAGGCCCGCACGGCCACGTCGTTCAGCGCGACGGGCGGCGCCGCGTTGCCCGGCCAGACTTCGAACGGGGGGCGTGCGGCCAGGTTGTCGTGGAGGGCCGTGGCGATGAATGCCTCTGGATCTCGAGCGTGTTCGGAAAGGCGAAGGAAAACGGCGCGAGCTTGGACACCAACAGGGTCTTCGCCTGGCTTTAGGTTCGTCGCGAGCAAGGTGTCGAGGTGCTGGATCATCCAACTATCTTCTCCGTTTTAACCTTAGCAATACGTAACTGAACGAAGTAGGTTACAA
>NZ_CDRNIL010000130.1:0-12720 GCF_977014125.1 Massilia phosphatilytica | reverse complement strand
GGAGGAGTTAGTTGGATGATCCAGCACCTAAGGTTAAGGAGGAGTTAGTTGGATGATCCAGCACCTAAGGTTAAAACGGAGGAGTTAGTTGGATGATCCAGGCACCTCGCTGTACGGCTGGTATCTGCGCATGCTGGGCGCGAAGGTCGGCCACGACGTCGTGATCGGTTCGCTGACGATCCGCGCGCCGGACCTGCTCGACATCGGCGACAACGTCAGCATCGGCAATGCCGTCAACTTCGAGAACGCGCGCGTGGAACGTGGCCGCCTGCTGCTCGGCGCCATCGCCCTCGACGACGATGCCTGCGTGTCGTCGTACGCGATCCTGGAAGGCGATACCCGCGTGGGCCGGCGCGGCCACCTGGAAGGCCAGTCCGCGCTGCCGGACGGCGCGGCCGTGCCCGACGGCCGCGTCTGGAGCGGCTCGCCCGCGCGCGACGCCGGCGCGTTCGATCCGTCCACGCTGCCGCCGCGCCCGCCCGTCAGCCGCGCCCGCCTGATGGGCGAAGGGCTGTTCTTCGTATTCGGCATGCTGCTCGTCGCCACGCTGTTCTTCATGCCCGTCTTTCCCAGCTTCGTGCTGATCGACTGGTTCGACGAACGGGGCACCTTGCCCGTGCTGGCGCAGAATTCGATCCAGGGCCAGCTGTTGCGTTATTTCGTGCTGGCCCTGCCGGCCTCCGCCGTGCTGATCGCGCTGACGATGCTCGTGTCGGCCGCCATCCGCTGGGGCTTCCTGCCGCGCATGATGCCGGGGCGCTCGGCCGTGCACAGCAACGCGTATTGCAAGAAATGGCTCGTGAGCCATATCCAGGAATCGAGTTTGAACGTCCTGCACGGCATCTACGCGACCGTGTTCGCGCCGTTCTGGTACCGCCTGCTGGGCGCGAAGGTCGGCCGCGACGCCGAGATCTCGACGGCGCTGGGCGTCGTGCCCGACATGCTGACCCTGGGCGACGAAACCTTCATCGCCGACGCCGTGATGCTGGGCGACGAGCAGATCGACGGCGGCTGGATGACGATGGAGGCGACGGTCGTTTCCAACCGCAGCTTCGTGGGCAACGGCAGCTATATCCCGGACGGCACCGTGCTGCCCGAAGGCGTGCTCGTGGGCGTGCACACGCACGCGCCGGCGAACGAACGCATGACGGGCGGCGACACGTGGCTCCGTTCGCCGCCGAATCCGCCTCCCAGGCGCGCGAACAGGTCAGCGGCTACCCGGAACACCTGATGTACCGCCCGTCGGCGACGCGCCGCCTCGGCCGCGCGCTCGTCGAAGCCTTCCGCATCGTCGCGCCGCACGCCGTCGTCATCGCCGTCGGCTACACGGTCGTGCTGGACCTGATGCCGATCGCCGGCGCCGGCCGCTGGAGCGAAGTGATCTGGGACATGGCCCTCGTCGGCCTCGCCTACGGCGTCGGCAACTATCTCTTCGTGCTCGCGTTCAAATGGCTGCTGCTGGGCCGCTATGAAAAGCGCGCGGAGCCGATGTGGACGCCGTTCGTGTGGCTGTCCGAAGGCGTGACGAACATGTACGAAGGCATCGCCGTGCCCAACTTCATGCGCTACCTGCGCGGCACGCCGTGGCTGCCCATCGCGTTCAACCTGCTCGGCTGCCGCATCGGCCGCGGCGTCTACATGGACACGACGGACATCACGGAATTCGACTGCGTGACGATCGGCGACCACAGCGAACTGAACGCGCTGTCCTGCCCGCAGACGCATTTGTTCGAGGACCGGGTCATGAAGATCGACCACGTCGACATCGGCAGCAAGGTCTACATGGGACCGCGCAGCGCCGTGCTGTACAGCGCGAAGGTCGGCGACAATGCCCGCCTCGGCCCGCTGACCCTCGTCATGAAGGGCGAGCACATCCCGGCCGCGACCGCGTGGAACGGCTTGCCCGCGGCGCCGCAGCGGGTGTGATGGACGCGGTGCCCGTGCGCTGGTGGGCGGATGGCGGGTTCGTGGATGCATCCGTTGGCGCCGGACCCCGTGCACGTCGTCGGCGTACGCGGCCAGCCCGACCGGCCCACGGCACGCCGCACGATCCGCGCCGCCGTGCTGGCGGCACTGGCGGAGGCGAGCAACGTGCCGCTTGACCGCATCCGGCTGTGCGGCGCGCCGGGCGCAGCGCCGTATGCGCTGCTCGGCGACGGCCGGCGCGTCGCGCTGTCGATCAGCCACGACGGCGACCTGTCGGTGGCGGCCCTGTGCCTTGGCGGAGGCGCCGTCGGCATCGACCTGATGCGCGTGACGGACGTCCCGGACTGGCAGGCCGTCGCCCGCGACTACCTCGGCCCCGTGTACGCGGCCGCGCTGGCCCGCCTGCCCGCGGCCGCGCGCGCCGCCGCGTTCGCGCGCGCGTGGAGCGCGCGCGAGGCGCGCCTCAAGTGCCTGGGCCAGGCGCTGGCGGAATGGCTGGCCGACGAGGATGCACGCCTGGCCGGCTGCGCCTGTCGGCCGCTGGCGGTGCCGGACGGTTACGTGGGCAGCGTGGCGCTGGCGCCGGACTGATCCGCGCTGGCTCGGCCGCCGCGCCAGGCTGCGCGAACCCTGTTGCGATTCGAGACGCCGGCATCGGTGAGGTCAAACAGGCGTCGTGCGGTGCGCACCGAATGCGCCGCGGTCCGCTTTGTGACGAACGCCAACCGCACGCCACGAAGGCGCCGGCGTACGCGACTCGAGGCGGAAGACCGAAAGTGCCTCGGTCAGCTGCGTGGTCTGGTCCGACAACGATTCGGCGGCGGCGGATGCCTCTTCGACAAGCGCCGAGTTCTGCCGCGTCATCCCGTCCATGTTGCCGATCGCCCGGCCGATGTCCTCGATGCCGGTCGCCTGGCTCTGGCCGGCGGCATCGATCTCCACCATGATGGTTTCCACCTGGCGAACCGATGCGAGGATCTGCCGCATCGTGTCGCCCGCTTCGTCGACGAGTGCGTTTCCGGCATCGACCTTGGCCAGCGAATCGCTGATCAGCCGCTTGATTTCCTTCGCCGCGGCCGCGCTGCGCTGCGCCAGGTTGCGCACCTCGCTTGCGACGACCGCGAAGCCGCGCCCCTGCTCGCCGGCACGCGCCGCCTCGACGGCGGCATTCAAGGCGAGGATATTCGTCTGGAACGCGATGCCGTCGATGACGGCGATGATGTCGCCGATCTTCGTGGCGGAGGCATTGATCTCGCCCATCGTCGCGACGACGCCGTCGACCACCTGGCCGCCGCGCGTGGCGATCCGCGTCGCCTTGCCGGCGAGCTGGCTTGCCTCGTCGACGCTCCGGGTGTTCCGTTCGACCGTTCCCGTCAGGTCCCGCATCGACTGGCTGGTGAACTCGAGTTCGTCCGCCTGCGCCAGCGTGCGGCCGGCGAGATCCGCGCTGCCACGTGCAATCTCCGCACTGGCCGATGCGATCGCGGCGGCCGATCCCTGGATGCCCGCCACCATCACGGCAAGCCGCGCGCGCATCTCGGCAAGGGCGGCCAGCACGCTGTCGCCGCGCTCGGTCCGGATCGTCATCGACAAGTCGCCGCCCGCCACCGCCTGCGCGATCGCACGCGCGTATTCCGGCTCCCCGCCCAACTGGCGCCAGATCGCCTTCACGACGAACCACGATACGACGGCAAGAATGGCAACGACCAGCGACGCGGTCGCCACCATCGTCCACAATACGTCGTGCACGCCGGTGGCACTGCGATCGATGCCGGCATGGAACTGGCGCTGCGCAGTCCCGCCGGTCCGGGCAAGGTCGTCCTGCAGGATGCGCTGGGCCTTCTGCATCGTCGCCACCTCGCCCTGGACGTCGCCCTTTTCGATATCGAGCATGATGCGGGCCGACGCCAGCGCCGGCAGGTAGTAGGCGTCGAACTCGCGCGCCAACCGCTCGCCGGCCTGCTTCTGGCCATCCATGGCGGCGAGCCTGGCCATTCGCGCACGCACCGCGGCCGCCTGCTCGGCGATCTGCACCAGCCGCGCCCTGTCGGCCTCGCCGACGGCATCGCGCAGGCCATCGGTCACGGCCCCCACTTCCTGCGTGAGGGTCTTCGTCAGGTCCAGCAACGGATAGTCGAGGCGAGCGGTCCGGTCGATCGCGTGCAGCGCATCGGTCGCGATCACCGAGCTGACCCCGATTCCGAGACCAAATACGAGAATGGAAATGACGGGCAGTGCCCAGATCCTGCGCTTGATGCTCATGGTGGCCTCGGGGTCGGCAGGTTGATCAGGGCGCCGTGTAGATCACTTTGACGGTGGCGTCGACGGCGCTCCTGTCGATGTAGCCGATCGCTTTCGGGTTCGCTGCGACGGCCTTCTTCACATCGTCGCTGTTGCCCGCTTCCCTGGGCATCGTCGCCTTGCCGGTGAAGACCAGCTTCGACCACAGCGCCTTTGCCTGCGACAGGTCCTTGTCGGCGACTTTCTTGTAGAACTCCGCGCGGATCGGGGCGCTCTCCGGCTGGTCGATCGGCACGAGCGCGCTCGACTTGCCGAGAAAATACTGGGCGACCTCGTCCTTCGTCATCGACGCCACGGGCGCTTTCGGATTGACGACGACGACCACTTCGGCCCGTGCCGGCAGTGCGATGCCGAGGATGGCGGCAAAAGCGAACGACAGGTGGATGTTGTGCATGGCTGCCTCCTCAGAATACGAAATCGACGGCGACCGCGCCGACGGTGACCGGGCCGCGGAAGCCGGGCTTGGCGGCATTGAACAAGCCGGTCCCTTGCGGCTTGACGCGGTCGACCTGGAACTTGATGTCGGCGGACCGGAACGCATCCCAACGCACGCCGACGCTGTCGGTGGATTGCCCGACCTCGCCGGTCAGCTTGCCGTGGCTGAAGAACGGCAGCACCTTGCCGAAGCGGTAGCCGCCCATCGCATACCAGCCCCGGGTCGTGGCGCCGAATGCGCGTGCCGTCGTGTATTCGGATTGCACGACGATGTCGTTCCAGTCCAGCGCGAGACCCGCGGCCGTGAACGACACCTTCGTCTTCGGCAACTGCACGCCGCCTTCCGTCAGCGTCATCCGCGCGTCGTCGCGCCCCAAGCGGAAGGTGACGGGACCTTGCTCGAGCACGACGTTCACCACGCGGGCATTCGTGAACGTGACGGTTTCGCCCGCAAGCTTGGCGGTGGAGCGGCCGAATCCGACCTGCGTCGTCAGCGTCGCGGTGCCGATCTCATGGCGCCAGTCCAGGTCCGCACCGTCGAGGCTGTCGTTAGGGACCTGGGCATACACCTCCTGGGACGGACGCAGCATCGTGTTCGCGTAGCCCACGTTGCGGTAATCGGAGACGAGGAACGCGGCCAGCGGCACGCGGCCGACACGCACGTCGAACGTATCGGACAGTCTTGCCTTGGCGAAGGCGAGCGTGCCGGTCGCGCCATACGCGTCCGTCTCCAGCTTGCGGACGATGCCCTGTCCCGTCAGCGACAACCAGTCGTTGATGCGCGCGTCGACCTGCAGGCCGACGTTCGAATCGACGCCGGAGCGCGGCTTCGTGCCTGCGCCGCCGGCCTGGTAAGGGCGCGCGAACAGGGCGTCGTTCGTGTTCGTCCACGTCAGGGCGCCGGTACCGAAGCCGCTGACCTTGATTGCCCGGGCTGCGTCGTCCTGCGCCCACGCGGACGATGCCGCGAGCGGGAGGACGAGCAAGGATGCGAGAGTTATCGTTTTCATGTTCATGGGTGAGGTTGTTGCATGGTGGCGCCGGACCCTGGCCCCGGAGGGTGAACGCGTCCGGTCAGCGTGTTTCCATCTGCGTTCGGAGAATGAAATGTCGTACGGATGCCGCATACCAGCGCCCGCCATGTTCGCCGCGCACGCCGCGCTCGTTCAGCGCCTGCGCAATGCAGCCGAACGATTCGCCGGCCGTGCGGCGCATGGTCAGGTCGCGCAACAGGCGCTGCCGTTTCTCGGCCGACCAGCGCTGATCAGCGTGCCCCGTCGTGCGCGGCCATTTCGTTGTCCGTTGCCCGCTCAGCGCGTCGGTCAGCTCGCTCAATTGCCGCAGCAGGAACGTGTCGTGCAACATCATGGTTTCCCGACCAGCGCCAGGAAGCCCGCCACGCCGGCAGCCGCCATGTCCTGCAGCCGCTCGGCATCGGCGTAGCGCGCCATGCCGCCGTGCGCGCCGATGTGCCGTCCCAGCACGCAACCGATGAAGGCGTCGCCGAGAATGTCGGGGCCGGCCGCCGCGCTGCCGGAACGGTCGTGCAGTCCGCCATCAGGCGCGCCAGCACCGCCCTGTCGCATGCGGCGACGGGCGCGACGAGTTCGGCCAGTTCGGGGCTGCGTTCCACCATGGCATCCGCATGCAGATGCGCGCGCTGCTCCGAGAGCGCGCGGCGCAGCATGAGGCAGGCCAGGGTTTCGAGCCGGGCCCGGATGTCGGCGCCGGATGCCTCGATCGCGTCAACCTCGCGCTGCCAGTCGTCCACGTCGCGCTCGACGACCGCACGCAGCAGTCCGCGCTTGCCGCCGAACTTCACATAGATCGTCTTCGTGGCGACACGCACTGTCGTCGCGATGGTCGCGATGCTCACCTGGTGGTAGCTGTCGCGCACGAACAGCTGTTTCGCCACGTCGAGCAGCTCCCGCTCGCGTTCCTGCAGCGCCGCCGCGGGACGACGGCCGCCGCGGCGGCGTGGCGGCCGCGGCGCAGCGTGTGCTTCCGGTCGCTCGTACATGGTTCGTCTCCCAATCGTTATTTAGGACATCGTACCCAACTTAGGACAACAATACAAACTATAAGATAAAAAAACAACGGCGCGTGGCCGTCGTTCTAGCAAGCGCAGGAAGGAAGTCACCCGTCGCGCGACGAGTCCAGATGTGGAGGGATGGAAGCGGCGGCGGCCGGTCCGCCGGCGTGCCGGATGGCGTCAGCGCATGCCGACGCGGTTACGGCCCGACGCCTTGGCGCCGTAGAGTGCCGCATCCGCGGCCTCGACAAGTGCGCGCGCATCGTCGCCCGGTGCGGGCATCATCGTGGCGACGCCGGCACTGATCGTGACGAAGCCGAGATCGCTCGCGCGATGTGCCATGCCGGCCGCACGCACGCCCCGGCAGATCGCCTCGGCGATGCCGCGGGCGCCGTCCGGCGGCGTGTTCGGCAACAGGACGGCGAATTCTTCGCCGCCGAAGCGCGCCGCCAGGTCGGCCGGCCGGTTGACGGTGGCGGCCAGGACGCCTGCGACCATGCGCAGGCAATCGTCGCCCGCCGCATGACCGTAGGCGTCGTTGTAGCGCTTGAAAAAGTCCACGTCCATCATGACCAGCGACAGCGGGGTGCGCTCGCGCGCGGCGCGCGCGACTTCCGCTGCCAGGCGCTCGTCCAGATGGCGGCGCGGTTGTGCAGGCCTGTCAGCCCATCCGTGTCCGCCAGGCGGGCCAGGGCCGCGTTCTGCTTCTCCAGGGTGTCCTGGGTGCTGCGCAGCGTGCGCTCGAGCCGTTCCCGGATCCGCATCTGGCCGATCAGCCAGTAGCTGGCGAGGTAGACGGCGAGCATCTCGCCCGCCTGCGCCGCGCTTTCCTGCCAGGTGGCCCTGCGCCAGTCGGCCAGGACGTCGACCTTGCTTACCGCGGCATCGGCGACCAGGCCGTACTTGGCCGAGCGGGCGACGCCGTGCAACAGCTCGACCTCGGTTGCCCTGGTCTTCAGGCGGATCGGTGGCGCGGCGGCGGTGCGGGCGGTTGCGGCCGGCACGCGTGCCAATGGCGTGCCGTCGGCCAGCGCCAGGGACACGATGTCGTGTGGCCGCGACGCGAGTTGCCGGTAGAAATCCTGGAAATACCGCTGCGGTATCGTGGCCAGGACGACGCCCGCGTAACGTCCGTCCGCGTCGTCGACGCGGCGCGACACCGTCAGGAACGGCCGTCCGGCCGGGGCACCGACGCGGATGCCGCGGTCGGGATGCGCGCGGTGATAGGCGACACTCGCGCGCCACACGTCTTCCAGATCGGCGCCGTCCTGGTCCGCGGTCCCGGCCACGAGCCGCCCTGCCTTGTCGATCACGAACAGGCGATCCAGGGGCGAGCCGTGCTCCCGCACGCGCACCAGCATCAGGCGGCGCAGGCCCTCGCGTTCGTTCCCGCCGGCTTCGATGCGCTCGGCGAGGCCCGTCAGCATCCAGCCGACCGCGTCCAGCGTCGACTCGGCATGGCGGAGCGCGGCGTCGGACATGTCGCGGGTGGCGACGACGCCTTCCCGGATCTGGTTCTGATAGGCGAGCGTACGGCTCCAGACCGCGATGCCGACGAAGCACACGAAGTCCACGAACAGCAGCAGGCAGATCAGGCGGGTCAATGACCTGACGCGAAAATTGGGGAAAATTGACAACAAACGATACACTCGACGATGCGGAGACGACGTACTTCGGCCGGTTCGGCCGGCAGGACATCATCGTACACGGTTTCCGCACGGGAATATATTGAATGGGCCGAGCGCGTTGCATTCCCGCTTCGCCCGCGCCGGCGTCTCGTTTTCAGAACGAGCGCCCCGGCGCTTCCCGGCGGTCGTCGTCCCGGACACGGTCCGGGATGGCGCGCTCCAGCGCGCAATACGCGTAATATCATCTCCCGCGCACAGAAGCGACCAGACAGGCGCCGCCAGGGTGTAAAAAAACAAATGCTCTTCGTCGCCCGGCAACGTGACGAAGTCGTAGAGCACGGCCACGGCCTGCGCCGCGACGAGTGCCAGTCCGACGCCGATTGCATGACGAACCACGCCCATGGCCAGCAGGCGCCAGGCGAAATAGGCCAGGTAGCACGACAGGATGGTCACGTGCACAGGTAGAACACGGGACTGAACCGGGCCGCGGCATCGGCCTCCACCAGGGCGGCCGTGCCGGCTGCCGCGCCCCCGAACAGGTAGAGGTCGAAATACGGCAGCGGCCTGTAGTCGTGCGTTACCGCCATCAGGCCCAGGATCATGATGGCCGGTCCGCCGCAGCCGCGCAGGAAGGCATCGCAAAAGTACGCGACGTCGTATGCCGCGTCCACGCTGCCGAGTGCGTAGACCAGGATGCTCGTGGCCGACAGCGCGACGAGGAGCCACTCGGTGCCGAGCAGGTGATTGCCCTTCATGAAGAACTTCAGGCCGAAGATCGATGACGTCGCCGCGAGGACGCCAAACGACAGGAAAAACAGTTGCTGTTCGATCTCCATGATGCTTCCGTACGCCAGTCGCTCCGCCTGTGTTGGTTCATCGTACCAAAGATAGGACGTGAGAATAAAATACACGCGGGATTTTTCCCCTGCGGCGGCGGGATTGCAACACCGGGCGATTCAGGACTCGCGGACGGGACCGTCGAGCAGGCGGTCGACCGTCGCTCGAATGGCCTGGTCCAGCGCGTGCGGATCGCCGCGCTCGCGCATCCCGGCGCCATTGCGCACCGTGACGCCGTCCGCCACGGCGATCATCAACGCGGCGATATCCCGGCACGTCGTCTTCGCCAGCGCGGGATTGGCGGCGCAGACGAGCGCCGTGACGCTCGCGGCGGCAGCGCCGCGTACCAGCGCCTCCAGCAGCTGCGCGGTGACCGGATCGACGGCGACCAGCACACAGGAAATGGCGCATCAGCGCGGGTCGCGCGCTCCGCGTCGGCCGCGTCGTGCAGTGCCCTGCCCATCAGCAGATGCAGCTTGACCCGCGGCGGCGCCGTCTCGTCCAGCACCAGCTTCAAGTCGCGCAGGCCTCGATCACCGGTGCGAGCACGGCCCGCAGCAGCGCCAGCCGCGTGGGAAAGTAATACTGAAGGTTGCTAGATGCTGATCCCTGTCCGCAGCGCGATTTCGCGCCCGACGTTGGAAGTCGAGACTGCCGCACTCCAGAAGCAGCGCCCGCGCGGCATCGACGATGCAGGCCCGGGTCCGCATGCCCTGGGCCCGGAGACCGCCGCGACGCTTGATGGAGGCTGTCATCGGCTTCCTTTCGCTGGGGAGCAGTTCGTCATGCCTGCACGTTTAACACAAATATAGGACAAATTGACAATTAAAGGAAGCTCGCGGGCCGACATGCATTTCACACCGCCGAACCACTTTTCACATCACAAAATCCTGGACGTGGACAGAGCACGCCATCGATCCCGTTTCGCAAAATCCGATCCCGCATCCTGAAACGACGGCGGCAAGCCCTTGATTCTTCGTGACAAGTTTTATGTTTTATGTCTTATATAAGATAGAACATATCAAGCGACCTTCCCTTATCATCGCTGCGTGAGCACTACCCCACCATTTCACTCATCACGACATTGGAGCATGCATGAAAATAGGGATACCGGCAGAGACACGTCCGGGCGAGACACGGGTCGCCGCCACGCCCGAAACCGTCAAGAAGCTGGCGGCAGCACACCAGCTGATCGTCCAGTCCGGCGCCGGCCTGCGCGCGTCCATCGGTCGACGACGCTTACGCGGCGCCGGCGGCCGTCATCGGCACCGGCGGCTGACGCCTTCGGCGCCGACCTCGTCCTCAAGGTCCGCGCACCGGATGCCGGCGACGAGCGCGCGCTGATGCGGCGCGATGCCGTCCTGATCGGCATGCTCGAACCCGTTCGACGCAGCCAACCTGGCCGCGCATGGCCGCAGGCCGCGCCTGTACCGCCTTCGCGCTGGAAGCGGCGCCGCGCATCACGCGCGCCCAGTCGATGGACGTGCTGTCGTCGCAGGCCAACATCGCCGGCTACAAGGCCGTGATCATGGCCGGCGAATGCCTATCAGACGCTTCATGCCGATGCTGATGACGGCCGCCGGCACCGTGAAAGCGGCGCGCGTGCTGATCATGGGCGTCGGTGTCGCCGGCCTGCAGGCCATCGCGACCGCCAAGCGCCTGGGCGCCGTCATCGAAGCGTCCGACGTGCGTCCGCCCGTGAAGGAGCAGGTGGAATCGCTGGGCGCCAAGTTCATCGACGTGCCTTGCCTCACCGACGAGGAACGCGAGATCGCCGACGGCGCGGGCGGCTATGCGCGCTCCGATGCCGGCCGACTGGATGCGGCGCCAGGCGGAACTCGTGCACGAGCGCGCGAAGCTCGCGGACATCGTCATCACGACGGCGCTGATTCCCGGCCGCAAGGCGCCCGTGCTGATTTCGGCAAGAGACGGTGCGCGCGATGAAACCGGGCTCCGTGATCGTCGACATGGCCATCGCAGCAGGGCGGCAACTGCCCGCTGACGGAGCTCGGCCAAGACGGTGATCAAGCACGGCGTGACGATCATCGGCGAACCGAACCTGGCCGGCGCTCGTGGCGGCCGACGCGTCGGCCCTGTACGCCCGCAACGTGCTGGACTTCCTGAAGCTCGATCGATCGACAAGGACGGCAAGCTCGTCATCGACCGCGAGGACGAGATCGTCCGCGCCACGCTCGTGTGCGCGGGCGACGGAGATCCTGCGCAAAAGCGCCTGACATCACTCACAACGGAGATGCCCATGGAAGTCAGTCATACCATCATCAACCTCATCATCTTCGTGCTGGCGGTCTACGTCGGCTACCACGTCGTCTGGACCGTCACGCCCGCGCTGCACACGCCGCTGATGGCCGTGACCAACGCCGTCTCGGCCATCATCATCGTCGGCGCCATGCTGGCCGCCGGCCTGACGGAGCCTGACTCGGCCAGATCGCCGGGCACCGATCGCCGTGGCCCTGGCCGCCGTGCAACGTGTTCGGCGGCTTCCTCGTCACCCAGCGCATGCTGGAGATGTTCAAGAAGAAGGAACCGAAGGCCGCGAAGCCGGCCGCAGACGCCGCCGCCGGGGCTGTCCGTGCCAAGGAGGCCGCATGAACCTGATCAGCATGAACGTCGTCGACCCTGCTCTACCTGGTGGCATCCGTGTGCTTCATCCAGGCGCTGAAAGGCCTGTCCTCGCCCGCGAGCGCGCGCATGGGCAACGCGTTCGGCATGGCCGGCATGGCCATCGCGGTCGCTCACCACGGTCGCCCTGATCGTTCAAGCTGCAGGCGCATGATGGCGACCGGTTGGTTCGGCTTCGGGCTCGTGCCTGCTCGGCACCGTCGTCGGCGGCGGCATCGGCGCCGATCGCGGCGCGCAAGGTCGAGATGACCAAGATGCCGGAACTGGTCGCCGCCATGCACTCGCTGATCGGCCTGGCCGCGGTCTGCATCGCCGTGGCCGCCGTCGTCCGAGCCGTGGGCATTCCGCATCGCCGAGCAGCGGCGCAGCCGCTCCCGTTCGGCAACCGCATCGAACTGTTCATCGGCACCTTCGTCGGCGCCGTCACGTTCTCCGGTTCCGTGATCGCGTTCGGCGAAGCTGGCCGGCAAGTACAAGTTCCGGCTGTTCCAGGGCACGCCCGTGCGCTTCCGCGGCCAGCACATGGTCAACCTGCTGCGTGGCCGTCGCCATCTTCGGCCTGGGCCTCGTATTCTGCTTCGACGCCGGCGCTGGCGCCCGCGTGGACGCCCGTATATCGCCATGGCCGCGCTGTCGTTCCTGCTAGGCGTACTGATCATCATCCCGATCGGCGGCGCCGACATGCCCGTCGTCGTGTCGATGCTGAACTCGTACTCCGGCTGGGCCGCGGCAGGCATCGGCTTCTCGCTGAACAACGCGATGCTGATCATCGCCGGCTCGCTGGTCGGGTCGAGCGGCGCGATCCTCTCGTACATCATGTGCAAGGCGATGAACCGCTCGTTCTTCAACGTGATCCTGGGCGGGTTCGGCGGCGACACGGCGACGGCGGTTGCCGGCGACCAGCGCGGCGCCCGGTGAATG
>NZ_CDRNIL010000129.1:0-9891 GCF_977014125.1 Massilia phosphatilytica | reverse complement strand
CGTATTGCTAAGGTTAAAACGGAGGAGTTAGTTGGATGATCCAGCACCTGTGCCGATCAGGTCGAACGTGTCGCGGAAATGCTTTTCCAGGTAACGCTTGTACGGTTCCGGCGATGCCATCCAGCGCATTGCCGTGGATGACGATGATGGGCGGGTTCTGGCCGCCCTGGTGGGCGTAGCGCATCTTCGGACGGGTGCTGCCCTTGCGCTTCGGTTCCTGCTTCTCGATGGCTTCCTGCAGCGCGCGCGTCAGGCGCGGCGTCGACAGCTTCGCGGTCGCCGCGGCGTACGCCGTATCGATGGCCTTCATCAGGTGGTTGATGCCGGTGCCCTTCAGCGCCGAGATGAACTTCATCTCCGCGAAGCCGAGGAAGTCCAGCTTGCGGTCGATGTCGTTCTTGACCTGGTCGCGCTGGTCGGACGTGAGGCCGTCCCACTTGTTGACGGCGACGACGAGCGCGCGGCCCGTTTCCAGGATGAAGCCGGCGATGTGCGCGTCCTGCTCGGAGATGTCCTGCTGCGCATCGAGCATCAGCACGACGACGTTCGCCTCCGAGATCGACTGCAGCGTCTTCACGACCGAGAACTTCTCGATCGCCTCGAACACCTTGCCGCGGCGGCGGATGCCGGCCGTGTCGATCAGCGTGTAGTTCTTGCCGCCCTTCTCGAACGGCACCTCGATCGAGTCGCGCGTGGTGCCCGGCATGTCGAACGCGATCACGCGCTGCTCGCCGACCAGGGTGTTGATCAGCGTGGACTTGCCGACGTTCGGGCGGCCCACGAGGGCGATCTTGACGCCGTGGTCGGCCGGCTCCAGCTCCTCGGCTTCGGCGGGGCGCTGCTGCACGGCTTCGTCGATGGCCTCGTTGACCAGATCCAGCACGCCGTCGCCGTGGGCGGCGGAGATCACGTACGGATCGCCCAGGCCCAGCTCATAGAAATCGGCCGTGACCGAGGTGTACTTCATGCCCTCGCTCTTGTTCACGACCAGCATGACCTTGCGGCCCGACTTGCGCAGGAAGTCCGTGATGGTCTTGTCGTGCGGGGTCAGGCCCTGGCGGCCGTCGACGATGAACATCACGACGTCCGCCTCGGCGACGGCCTGGCGCGTCTGCAGCGCCATTTCGTGCATGATGCCTTCCTTGGCGACCGGCTCGAAACCGCCGGTATCGATGACCAGGAACGGCCGTTCGCCCATGCGCCCTTCGCCGTAGTGGCGGTCGCGCGTGAGGCCGGGCAGATCCGCCACCAGCGCGTCGCGCGAGCGGGTCATGCGATTGAATAAGGTCGACTTTCCGACGTTGGGACGACCTACGAGTGCGATTACCGGCTTCATTGAATCTTATTCGACCGCGATTGCGGTCACGGTTCCATTTTGTGTTTGAAAAATCAGGTTCGAACCGACGACCAGAGGCGTGGATTCGATGGCGCTGCCGTCGGTCGCGGCACGGGCCAGGAAGGCACCGTCCTCGCGCGACAGGAAGTGTACATAGCCCTGGTAGTCGCCGACGGCGACGGCGCGGCCGTACGACACCGGCGTGGACAGGCGGCGGTAGGCCAGCTTGTCGTTCTTCCACGCGCTCGTGCCGCTGTCACGGTTATACGCGAACAAGGCACCTTTGTCGTCCGGGACGAACACGAATCGCTGGTCGGCGGCCACGCCCACTTCGGACGAGATGTCGCGGGTCCAGCGCGGGCTGCCGGTGGCCAGGTCGAAGCAGCCGACGCGGCCCTGGTACGAGACGGCGCACACGTCGTTGTCGATCACGACCGGCGTGCCGCCCATGTCGGTGACGCGCTCCAGTTCCGTCGCGCCGTGCGCCACGCCCACTTCGATTTCCCAGCGCGGCGCGCCGGTGGCGAGGATCAGCGACATCAGCTTGCCGCCCGGCTGGGCGATCAGCACGTCCTTGTCGTGGATGACCATGCCCGGCGCCAGGCGCAGCGTGAGCGCGGGCGCGGTGCGCTGCACGGTCCACTTCTTCTGCCCGGTCTTGGCGTCGTACCCGTTGATGCGGTTGTCGATGCTGCGCGCGACGACGATGCCCTCGCCCACGACCGGCGACGACAGGATCTCGGAGGACAGCTGGGCATCCCACAGCTTCTTGCCGTCCATGTCGAACGCCAGCAGCTTGCCCTTGGCGCCGCCCAGCACGATGACGTTGCCGTCCGTGCCGACGCCGGCCGTCAGGTCCATGCCGGCCTTCGTGCGCCATATCTGGCGGCCCGTGGCGGCTTCGGCGCGCACGATGGTGCCGTCGCCGCCGGCGGCGACGATGGTGTTGTCGGCGATGGCCGGCGAGAACATATAGCTCTGGGACTTGCCGACTTCCAGTTTCCACGCCGTGCGCACGGCCATCGAACCCTTGAGGTCGACCAGCGGCGCGGGCTGGTTGCCCTTCGGTTTGGACGCGAACGGATTCAGCGAATGCATGGTGGAGCAGCCCGTCATCAGGGCGAGGACACCGACACCAACGAGCTTGCGGCTAATACGCATATTCTTCTTACCTTGTTCTGTGAGTACTGCAAACGTACACGCAACGAGTATCAACGTCGTCCCCGCGAAGGCGGGGATCCAAGTTGCGAGCGTTACGGCAGCGCGTAAAACTTGGGTTCCCGCCTGCGCGGGAACGACGGTCATTCTTACGCAACCACGAGCTTGAGTTACGCAACCACGAGCTTAAGTTACGCAACCGCGACCTTGAGTTACGCAACCACGAGCTTAACTTACGCGGCGGCTTTCTGTGCCGGCGCACCACCGATCGCATCCAGCTTGACCTGCACGACCTGGCGGCCCGGATGGTTCTTCTCCATCTTGTCGAGCGCGGCCTGGTAGGCGGTGCGGGCGTCGGCCAGCTTGTTCTGCGCGACGAAGACATCGCCCTTGCGGTCCTGCACCTCGGCCGCGAACTGCACCGGGAAATCGCCGTTCAGCAGCGCGAGCGCCTGGTCGTAGGCCTTCTCGTCCAGCAGCACGCCGGACAGGCGCAGCCTGGCGATCGCCTTGTACTCGTCGTCGCCATGATCGGCCGCCCACTGCAGCTGGGCCTTCGCGGTCTTGAGGTCGTTCGCGTCGAACGCGGCCTTGGCGGCGGCCAGCGCGGCCATCGGGGCGTAGGCGGTCGAGCCGAACTTGTCCTCGATGTCGCTCGTGAAGCGCTGGACCTTGGCCTTGTCGCCCGCCTGGATCGCCACCGTCAGGCCGTCGTACAGGCCGGACGCTTCCGCGGCCTGCGTGCGCTGGTGCGAGTTCCAGAAGTTGTAGGCGGCATAGCCGCCCAGCGCGAGGATCAGCACCCAGCTGATGAGGTTACCAAAGCGGTCCCAGAAGGCCTTGAAATTGGCTATCTGTTCCTGTTCTTCGAGATCGTATGCCATGGACGTCGGTCTTTGTCTTATCGTTGGTTGAGAAGGCCCCCGCGCGCGGGCGCGGGTTCGGGATTATGGATGGTAGTGCACGTGATCGTGGTCGTGATCATGGTCGTGTCCGCCCACGATCTGGTCGACGATGAAGTCGACGGCGTCGTCGAACGGCACGCTGGACTGCTGCTGGCCGCCCTCGGCCTCGCGCAGCGCCTTCACGGCCACGACGTTGTTGGCCACTTCGTCCGCGCCGATGATCACGGCGAACGCGGCGCCGGAACCGTCGGCCTTCTTCATCTGGCTCTTGAAGCTGCCGGCGCCGCTCGGCGTCGCGCAGTGCAGGACCACGTCCAGGCCGGCGTCGCGGATGCGCTCGCCGAGGATGAACGCTTTCATTTGCGCGTCCGCGCCCTGGTGCACCAGGTAGACGTCGCACTGGGCCGGTTCGGCCGGCTCGCCCGTGCCTTCATCAGCTCGATCAGGCGCTCGATGCCCATCGCGAAGCCGATGCCCGGCGTCGCCTTACCGCCGAAGGTCTCGATCAGCGGGTCGTAGCGGCCGCCGGCGCAGACGGTGCCCTGCGCGCCCAGCAGGTCGGTGACCCACTCGAACACGGTGCGGTTGTAATAATCGAGGCCGCGCACGAGGCGCGGGTTGACCGTGTACTGGACGTTGTTGGCGTCCAGGATCTGCTTCAGGCCCTCGAAGTGCGCGAGCGATTCGTCGCCCAGGTAGTCGAGCAGCTTGGGCGCGGCGTTGACCAGGTCCTGCATGGCCGGGTTCTTCGTGTCCAGGATGCGCAGCGGGTTCGCGTGCAGGCGGCGCTTGGCTTCGGCGTCGAGCACATCGATGTTCGCCTCGAAATAGGCGATCAGGTCGGCGCGGTGGCGCTGGCGCTCCTCGGCGTTGCCGATCGAGTTCAGTTCCAGGCGGATGTTATCCAGGCCCAGGTCGTCCCACAGGCGGCGGCACAGCATGATCAGCTCGGCGTCGATGTCCGGGCCGGAAAAACCGATGGCTTCCGCGCCGAACTGGAAGAACTGGCGGTAGCGGCCGCGCTGCGGACGCTCGTGGCGGAACATCGGGCCCTTGTACCACAGGCGCTTGGGGCCGTCGTAGGCGAGGTTGTGCTCGATGACGGCGCGCACGACGCCGGCCGTGCCTTCCGGACGCAGCGTCAGCAGGTCGCCGTTCATCGAATCGGTGAAGGAATACATTTCCTTTTCGACGATGTCGGTGACGGCGCCGATGGCGCGCGCGAACAGGCCCGTTTCCTCGACGATGGGCGTGACGATCTTCTGGTAGCCGTAGCTCTTGAGCACGGATTCCGCGGTGTTTTCGAACAGCTCCCACAGCGGCGCGTCGGCCGGGAGGATGTCGTTCATGCCTTTGACGGCGACGATTTTCTCTTTTTCTCGGACATTTCTATTTGTTCCTTCCGACTACTTGAATACCGTCGTCCCCACGCAGGCGGGGACCCAAGTTTGCATGCGTTATCGCGACGCACGCATCAATTGGGCCCCCGCCTTCGCGGGGGCGACGATCAGGTAGTTTCAACCTGCTTCGAATAATTCTTCTGTACGTAATCCAGCACGATCGTCTTGAACTCATCCACGATCCGCTCGCCCCGCAGTGTAGCGACCTTTTGCCCATCCACAAAGACCGGCGCCGCCGGCGATTCGCCGGTGCCCGGCAGCGAGATGCCGATGTTGGCGTGCTTCGATTCGCCCGGACCGTTCACGATGCAGCCCATCACGGCCACGTTCATCGCTTCCACGCCCGGATAGGTCTTCTTCCATTCCGGCATCTGCTCGCGCAGGAAGGTCTGGATGTTGTCGGCCAGTTCCTGGAACACGGTCGACGTCGTGCGGCCGCAGCCCCGGGCACGCGATCACCATCGGCGTGAACTTGCGCAAGCCCATCGTCTGCAGGATTTCCTGGCCGACGACGACTTCCTTCGTGCGGTCGCCGCCCGGCTCCGGCGTCAGCGAGATGCGGATCGTGTCGCCGATGCCTTCCTGCAGCAGCACGGACAAGGCCGCGGTCGACGCGACGATGCCCTTGCTGCCCATGCCCGCTTCCGTCAGGCCCAGGTGCAGCGCGTAGTCGCAGCGGCGGCCCAGTTCGCGGTAGACGGCGATCAGGTCCTGCACGCCGGACACCTTGCACGACAGGACGATTTTTTCACGTGCCAGGCCGATTTCCTCGGCGCGCTGGGCGTTCTCGATCGCCGACGTAATGAGGGCTTCGTACATGACGGACTGCGCGCTCCACGGCTGCGCGCGCGAGGCGTTCTCGTCCATGATGCGCGCCAGCAGCGCCTGGTCCAGGCTGCCCCAGTTGACGCCGATGCGCACCGGCTTGTCGTACCGGATCGCGGTTTCGATCATCTGGGCGAACTGGGTGTCGCGCTTGGCGCCCTGCCCCACGTTGCCCGGATTGATGCGGGATTTCGACAGCGCCTGCGCGCACTCGGGATAATCGCGCAGCAGCAGGTGGCCGTTGTAGTGGAAGTCCCCGACCAGCGGGACGTCGACGTCCATCCGGTCGAGCTGTTCGCGGATCGCGGGCACGGCGGCCGCGGCTTCCGGCGTGTTCACGGTGATGCGCACGATCTCGGAACCCGCGCGCGCCAGTTCCTTGACCTGGATCGCGGTGCCGATCACGTCGGCCGTGTCGGTGTTCGTCATCGACTGCACGACGACGGGGGCGTCGCCGCCGACCATCACCTTGCGCGCGCCGTGTTGCACGAGCACGCCGCGGCTGGCGCGGCGCGGCAGCGGGCCGGAACCGATCGGCTCGTTGGCGTTGTTCGAAAAAGTCATGTCCTTGATTCCGTTCTTACTGGAGATTCACGCGCGACAGCGTCTTGCCCGGCACCGCCGGCAGCGCGACGGCGGCGCCGCGCAGCGTGGCCGTGACGCCGGCCGGATTACCGACCGTCATGCGCACCGGCTGCTCGACGTTGACGGTCTCGGTGCTGCCGGCCTTGACGAGGCGCGACAGCAGCGGCGCGCCGCCCTTGGCCGGCCGGACTTCGATCCACGAGTCCTGGCTGACGCTCAGTACGAGGGCGTTGGCGCCCGCCGGGGCCGCGGCCGGGGCGGTCGTCGCGGCCGGCGCTGCCGGTGCGGCGGCCGGCGTGGCCGGTGCCGCGGGGACGGTCGCCGGCGGCGCGCCCGTCGCGGTCGTGCCCGGCACGTTGACGACGGCGCCCGGCGCGGCATTGTTTGCGGCGGCCGGCGGCGCGGATGCGGCTGCGCCCGGACCCGGCACGGAAATCAGCGGCACGGCCGGATTCTGCAGGGGCTCGACGGCGTTGCCGCTGGCGACCTCGGTAACGCCGTTCGCCGCCGGCGCGGTCACGCTCGTCACGGCCGTTTCGCCACGCTGGGCGCCCGGGACGAGGCCGAAGTGCCAGGCCGCGGCGGCCGCCACGACGACCACGACCGGGCCCGCGATCCAGCCCAGCGGCAGGCTCGAACGCTTGCCGTGGCTCGGGAACTTCGATTCGGAGAACGAGGCCGGGGTCGGACGCCGGTTCGCCGTGACCGCGCTCGTGTCGGGCGCGGGCTCGGTCTCCATGGCGATCTGGGCCACCAGCGGCGCCGGATCGACCTTCACCAGCTTGGCATAGGCCCGCACGAAGCCGCGGGTCACGGCGGGGCTGGGCAGCGCGGCGTAATCGCCCGCTTCCAGTGCGATGACCTGGCGCACGGCGAGTTTCAACTGGTCGGCCACCTGTTCGACGGACCACCCCAGCGCCTCGCGCTGCGCGGCCAGGGCCTGGCCCGGGACGCCGCGCACGGGCGGTTGGTTGTCGGGCGTCGCCGGCTGATCTGCACGCTCGGAACTCATTGTCGTTGTCTCACTCACGAAATGCACCGCGCTCGAACGCCGCATACTCGGGCGAACCGGGGAAGCGCTTGCGCAAGCTGCGCCGCCAGCGACGCTTCCGTGTCCCGGTCGCCGAGCATGTGCTTGACCCGGATGGCCAGCCACAGCACGTCGGCCGGCAGCACGTCGAGCTTCGCTGTCTCCGTCAGGCGGTTAATGAAAAACCCGGCGCGGGAATAATCGCGCCGCTCGAAATACACCCGCGCCAGTCCGGCGCTCGTGGCCGGCAGGTCGGGATCGTAACGCAGGGCATCGAGCAGATAGCGCTCGGCCGCGTCGACATTCTTCATCTTCAGGCTGCAATTGCCCGCGTTGACCATGGCTTTGGCCGGCGACACGTAGTTCGGATTCTTCAGCGCCGTGTCGAAATAGCCCATGGCCTCGCGCGGCTTGCCGCCGGCTTCGCACAGGAACAGCCCGTAATTGTTGGACAGGTCCGGATTGCCGGGCGCCAGGCGCAGCGCATGCCGGTAATTCTCGTCGGCGAGGACGTTCTCGCCCATCGCCGTGTAGATCAGGGCGCGCACGCCGTATGCATCGGCGGCGTCCGGGTTGGCGGCGATGGCGCGCTTCACCTCGTCCAGCGCGACGTCGTACTTGCGTTCCTGGTAATAGCCCACCGCCAGTTGCAGGCGGATCTGGGCGCGTTTTTCCGCGGCCGTCTGGTCGGACAGCGTCTTGAGCTCGTGCGTATCGCCCGCCATGCCGTCGCCGTTGCCGGCGCAGGCCGACAACAGCAGCGGGAAGGCCAGCGCGCAGGCCAGGCGTCCGGACAGCCGCGGCATCAGGACGCGATCTCCACGATCTTGCCGAAGTCCGGGCCGAATTTCTTCTGGTATTCGGCCATCTTGCTCATGCGCTCGTTCGCGCGGGTACGATCCTGGACCTCGCCCGCCACCTGGCCGCAGGCGGCGTCGATGTCGTCGCCGCGCGTCTTGCGGATCGTGGTGACGAGGCCGGCATCCATCAGCACCTGGGCGAACGCCTTGATGCGCGGGTTCTTCGAGCGCACGAGGCCCGATTCCGGGAATGGATTGAACGGGATCAGGTTGAACTTGCACGACACGCCGACGACCGGGTCGTTGACGAGGGCGACGAGTTCGCGCGCATGCTCGTCGGTGTCGTTGACGCCGTCCAGCATGCAGTATTCGAACGTGATGAAGTCGCGCGGGGCGAATTCGAGGAAGCGCCGGCACGCGGCCATCAGCTCGCGCAGCGGGTATTTCTTGTTCAGCGGGACGAGCATGTCGCGCAGCGGATCGTTCGAGCCGTGCAGGGACACGGCCAGCGCCACCGCGCATTCCTGGCTCAGCTTGTCCATGTTCGGCACGACGCCCGACGTCGACACGGTCACGCGGCGGCGCGACAGGCCGTAGGCGTTATCGTCCAGCATCAGCTTGAGCGCCGGTGACGGTCGGGTCGAAGTTCAGCAGCGGCTCGCCCATGCCCATCATGACGACGTTGGTGATCTGGCGCTCGCCCTTCGGCCCCGGCTCGATGCCTTTCGTGCGGCGCAGCTCGAACTCGGCCATCCACAGCTGGCCGATGATCTCGGCGACCGAGAGGTTCCGGTTGAAGCCCTGCTTGCCCGTCGAGCAGAAGCGGCAGTTGACGGCGCAGCCGGCCTGCGTGGAAATGCACAGCGTGCCGCGCGTCTCTTCCGGGATGAACACGGTTTCGACGGCGTTGCCGTTGCCCACGTCGACCAGCCATTTGCGCGTGCCGTCGCTCGACGTGTGGTCGCTGATGACGGCGGGCGAGCGTACCTCGGCGCGCGTCTTGAGCTTTTCGCGCAGTGATTTCGCCAGGTCCGTCATGGCGTCGAAATCGGCGACGCCGAACTGGTGGATCCAGCGCTGCAGCTGTTTGGCGCGGAAGGGCTTCTCCCCCAACTCGGCGCAGTAAGCGACGAGCTGCGCGGGATCGAAGTCCAGCAAGTTGGTGAGAGTTGCCATGATTGAATCCTGTGCCTTCAAAATAAGTTCCGCCCGCCGGGCTCCGGGAGCATGGGCGAGCGGGATATTGCGATGTTAAGCCAGCTGGCGCCGCTCAACGAAAAAAATTTGCTACGAAGATTAACGCGAGTAGACGTTCAGTGCCGGGAAGTAGTAAGCGATCTCGACCCTGCCGGCCACGAGCGCCGGACTGGCGCGGGTGTATTTCGAGCGGCGCGATTATTCCCGCGCCGGGTTTTCATTAACCGCCTGACGGAGACAGCGAAGCTCGACGTGCTGCCGGCCGACGTGCTGTGGCTGGCCATCCGGGTCAAGCACATGCTCGGCGACCGGGACGCGGAAGCGTCGCTGGCGGCGCAGCTGCGCAAGCGCTTCCCCGGTTCGCCCGAGTATGCGGCGTTCGAGCGCGGTGCATTTGAGCGTGAGACAACGACAATGAGTTCCAGCGTGCAGATCAGCCGGCGACGCCCGACAACCAACCGCCCGTGCGCGGCGTCCCGGGCCAGGCCCTGGCCGCGCAGCGCGAGGCGCTGGGGTGGTCCGTCGAACAGGTGGCCGACCAGTTGAAACTGGCCATGCGCCCAGGTCATCGCACTGGAAGCGGGCGATTACGCCGCGCTGCCCAGCAGGTGCTGGATCATCCAACTAACTCCTCCGTTTTAACCTTAGCAAACGT
>NZ_CDRNIL010000128.1:0-2918 GCF_977014125.1 Massilia phosphatilytica | reverse complement strand
CGATCGCGGAAAAGAACACGAGGATCGCCAGCTTGATGAGCACCATGATGGCGTTCGTCGTCGCCGATTCCTTGGTGCCGCGGATCAGCAGCACGCAGCACAGCACCACCAGAAGGATCGGCGGCAGGTTGATCTGGCCGGCGTGGAATTCGACGCCGCCGGTCTTGCCCGCGACGATCATGGGCGAGCGCAGCGCATCGGGGATCTGCCAGCCGAGCGCATTCTGCAGGAAGTTATTCAGGTAATCGGACCAGCCGATGGCCGTCGCGCTGGCCGCGAGGCCGTACTCGAGCAGCAGGCAGGCCGCGACGACGAAGGCGGCGAATTCGCCCACGGTGGCGTAGGCGAAGGAATACGAGGACCCGGCGGCCGGCACGCGGTTGGCCAGCTCGGCATAGCACAGCGCCGTGAGGCCCGCCGTGACGGCGGCCATCAGGAACGACAGCACGACGGCCGGACCGGCCTTCGGCACGGCTTCCACCATCGTGAAGAAGATGCCGGTGCCGATCGTGGCGCCGACGCCGATCATGGTCAGGGGAAAGAGGCCCAGCGAGCGGCCCAGCGCATGGACGTTGCCGTCATCGGATTTGTGCTCGGATGTCTTGGTGCGGATGAGCTTTTGGCCCAGGGTCTGGTTCACGACGTGTTCCTCTTGGCGCGGGTGGCGCTGATTATATGTGTTATGTGGATGCGATATAAGCACCCAAAGTCCGCGATTATAGGGCCAGTTTCCGGGGCCGCTTTCAGCGCGGCAAAAAAATACTTCGCTTAAACATGCATTTTTTATGCAGATTTAGGTAGAATACGGCCGTGCAGGTAGAATACGCCGGTACCCACTGAGCTTACCCGATGCGACTCACACGATTCTCCGATATTGGCCTGCGTGTCCTGATCTATCTGGAACGGGCGGGAGAACGTACGCAGCCGGTGACGGTGGCGGAAATCGGCAAGCAGTTCGACATCCCGCTGAACCACCTCGTGAAAGTGGTTGGCCAGTTGGCGAAGCTGGGCTGGGTGCAGGCGACGCGCGGACGCAACGGTGGCCTGCGCCTCGCGGCCGATCCGGCAACGCTCACGATCGGCCAGGTGCTGCGCAAGCTGGAAGGCGAGGACGACGAACTGGTCGACTGCGAAGGCACGGATTGCGCGCTGAAGCTGGATTGCCAGCTGCGCGGCATGCTGCGTACCGGCATGAAGGCCTTCTACGACGCGATGGACCGCTACACGCTGGCCCACGCGACGGCCGGCAACACCGGCGAGCAGGTCGTGCGCATGCACCGGATGTTCTGGGACGGCGCGGCAGCAAGAAGCAGGCTGCCAGCCACGGAACCGGTGAGTGAGGATTAACTTATTAGTGTGATGGCAACGCCGCGCCAGTGCGGGCCTTTTTTTGAACTGTAAATCTGCATTTTAAATGCATAATTAAAGGAACCATGATGATTTCCGAAGCAATCCCGCCCCTACATCGATGCCAGCGTCCCCGTCCTGCGCCAGCATGGCCTCACGATCACCAAGCTGTTCTACACTGAACATGCTGGGCGCGCATCCCAGTTGACCCGCATCTTCAATATGGGCAACCAGGCCAGCGGGGCGCAGCAGCAATTGCTGGCATCGGCGGTATTCGCCTATGCGGCCAACATCGGCAATCCGGGCGCGCTGGGTCCCGTCGTCGAGCGCATCGTGCACAAGCACGTGTCGGTCGGCATCCGCGCCGAGCACTACCCGATCGTCGGCAAGCACCTGCTCGAATCCATCGCCGCCACGCTGGGCGACGCCGCCACGCCGCCGCTGCTGGACGCCTGGAAGGAAGCGTATAACTCCCTGGCCAGGCTGTTGATCGAAGCGGAAGCGAAGATGTACAGCACGGCCGGCATCCAGCCGGGCGAGACCCGCCCGATGCGGGTCACCGACGTCAAGACCGAAAGCTTCAACGTGCTGTCGATCCGTTTCGTGCCGGCGGACGGCAAACCGGTCCCCGCGTTCAAGCCGGGCCAGTACGTCAGCGTCGCCGTCGACCTGCCAGGCGGCCGCCACCAGCTGCGCCAGTACAGCCTGTCCGATGCGCCCGACGGCGCAAGCCTGCGCATCTCCGTCAAGCGCGAAGACAGCATCGACGACGCGCCGGCCGGCGAAGTGTCGAACTGGCTGCACGCGAACATAAAAGTCGGCGCCACCTTGCAGGTGTCGCACCCGTTCGGCGAATTCACGCCCGAGACGGAAGGCGACAAGCCGCTCGTGCGTGCCGTCGGCCGGCGTCGGCATCACGCCGATGGTCTCCGCACTGAAGCGCGTGGCCGGCGCTGAACCCGCAGCGCCGCGTGATCTTCGCGCATGCCGCCCGCGATGCGACCCACCATGCGGCTGCGCGGGGAAGTCGACGCGCTGCAGGCCGTGATGCCGAACCTGTCGGTCGTGACGTTCCACGAAGACGCGCAAGGCGCCGCCGGCGTCATCGAAGGCCGCATGGACGTGGCCAAGCTGCCGGCATGGCCGCGCGACGAAGCGAACGTGTACCTGTGCGGACCGCACAAGTTCATGCAGGCGCAGTGGCTCGATTTGCTGCATGCCGGCGTGCCGGCGGGGCGCCTGTACCGCGAGGTGTTCGGGCCCGAGCTGCTGGATCACCTGCTCTGAGCAAACGCAGGCAGAACGCGTGGGCGGAGGCAATGCCCCCGGCATTACCTCCCCGCCCACCCTACGTGTTCTCGTAGGGGGGCACCCGTGCCCACGCGTTCCGCCACATTCAATTCACGACCTGGATGAGCGTCCCGCGCACGGTCCGCTGCGCGGGATTGCCGTACACGCGGATGCCGCCCGACCCGCTGTTCTGCGCGACCAGCGACTGCTAGGTGCTGGATCATCAACCAACTCCTCCGTTTTAACCTTAGCAATACGTAACTGAACGAAGTAGAGGGCAC
>NZ_CDRNIL010000127.1:0-2699 GCF_977014125.1 Massilia phosphatilytica | reverse complement strand
TTGCCTGTACTTGGTTCGGTTGAGCTGCTAAGGTTAAAACGGAGGAGTTAGTTGGATGATCCAGCACCTTCCATTGATTTCCAGCCTGAAGATGCGTTGGCTTCAGGTCAGCGCCGTCCGCACGCCGTTCTGTGCGGGAACGAACCCAGGCATGGTTGGGCTGCGCGCCGCGTGCAGGCGGTACAATCGCCGGCATGACCGCGTTGACCATCACCCTGCAGCCCTCCGGCTGGTCGTTTCCGACCGACCCGGACACGACGGTGCTGCACGCCGCCGAACGGGCCGGCATCGACCTGCCGAGCTCCTGCCGCAACGGCACCTGCCGCACCTGTATCTGCCGCCTCGCGGGCGGAAGCGTGCGCTATCTCGTGGAATGGCCGGGCCTGTCCCTCGACGAAAAGCGCGAGGGCTATATCCTGCCGTGTGTGGCGGTGGCGCTCGACGACCTCGTCGTCGACCAGCGGCTCGCGAAAACGGATCGTGTTTCCCGACTGAGCGGGCCTGGCCGCGTCAGCGCGGGGCCGGCAGCATCGATTCGATCGCGCGCAGCACGAGCGGCCACGACGCCGACGTCGTGGCGACTTCGTCGTAATGGCTCGCGCCCGGCAGGATGACGACCTCGGCCGCGTCGCCGGCGGCGCGGGCGCGCGCCGCGAAATCGTGCGCCACGCGCGGCGGCGAGATGGTGTCCAGTTCCCCGGTGACGAGGATCGTCCGGCTGCCGTTCGGCATCAGGTCGCCCGCATTCGTGTCGGCGAAGACGTCCGGCCGCGCGGCGCTGGCCGTGCCCGCCAGCTCGGCGACGTCGCGCTCGCAGCTCGTTTTCAACAGCGCCGATTCGCGCCGCAGGTCGGCGAGGCCGCCGAGGCTGACGACCCGGCGCACGGGCACGGCGTCGGCGCGGAACAGCGGGCTGGACGCTGGCACGCGGGGCCGCGCCGCCAGCCATTGCACGAGCTGGCCGCCGGCCGAGCGTCCGACGGCCACGAGGCGGTCGAGGTCGAGCGGATGGTCGCGCGCCGTGCGCGCCAGCAGGTCGAGGGCGGCGTTCATGTCCTGGTAGGTGCCGGGATAGCCGCCGCCGGCTTCGTCCACGCGGCGGTATTCCACGTTCCAGACCGCGATGCCGCGTGCCGCCAGCGCCCCGGCCATGTTGCGGAACTGGGTGATGCCCCCGTATTCCTTCGTCCAGCAACCGCCATGCACGAGCACGGCCACGGGAAACGGGCCCTTGCCGGGCGGGACGAACAGTTCGGCGTACTGCGACGGCGCGGCGCCGTAGCGCAGCGTGGCGTCCGGGGCGGGGCCGGACAGGGCCATGTAGTCGGTCAGCGTCATCGGGGCGGCGTGGAGGTTGGCGGACATGGCGAGGAAGAGCGCGAGGGCGGGAAGGCGGCGCGGCATGATCGGCGACGGGATGTCAAAACCCGACTATACCAGCCTGCGCCACCCGGCCGCACGATTGAAAACCCGGCCCGGTCTTCCATGCTAGGCTGCACACAACATCAACGGCTATCAATCGGAGGATCATCATGAGCCAATCGAAATCCAGCGGCAGCCAGAACAAGCAGTCGGGCAACCTGTCCGAGGAAGATGTCCAGAAGCGCCAGGCCGGCGTCAAGGACAAGAGCAGCCACGACAACAAGTCGACCGTGAAGGCGGGGACGGGCAAGGGCGCGGGCGGCGGCGCGAAGCAGAAGGAAGGCCGCTGAGCCTGCGCCGGAGAAGACCGATGAGTTTGCCGGAACAGGACGAGGACTTGCGCCAGCACGCCCACTCGACGCCCGATCCCACGACGCCGGACCCGGAGCTGCCGCCGCCGCAGCCGAGCCCCGATCCGGACGACGTGCCGGCCCCGGCGCGCGCGCCGGTGAAGGAACCCGACGCGCCAGTGGCGCCCGTCAAGGCGCAATAACGATGCCGCGCCGCGGTCGCGGTGCGGGCAGGTCCGGATGCGGTGAATGAGGCGTGAACTGCGGATGGACGAAGTGCGGATGGGGTGGACCGTCGGGTCGCCCCATCCGTTGTCACGTGGTGCGGGTCAGCGCTTGCCCGGCTCGCCGTCGCGTGTGGCCTGCTGGCCGGCGTCTTGCTGGTCGTCCTGCTTGTGGCCGCGCGGCGGGATTTCGCGGATCATGGCGTCCGTTTCGTGCTGGGCCGGCGAGCGTTCGCCGCTGCCGATGTCCGCTTCGTGCAGGTTGGCGGGGGCGTTGGCGCCGGGGTCCGGCTTCGGTACGTTCGGTTCTCATGGCGTGCTCCATTGCGTTGTCGTGTTGGCGCGATACTAACAGTCAGTGTCGGCGCCCGGCGCGCAATAGGATCGCCGCGGGGCCACCGGTTTGTTGCTAAGCGGACACACATTACGCTTGCGTACGCTGGCGCACATATTTCGTCAGGGAATTTTTTATAATGACCGCTGTGGCCAATGACATTCGGAGGAGAGAGGTATGAGCACCACCTTGTACAACAAGATTCCGCTGGGCCGAAGCCCGTTGCTGGGCTCGCATCGGATGCACGCGGCGGTGGCGCTGGGCGTGCTGGCCGGGGCCGGCCTCGTGTGGGCCGCCGTGCGGGCCCTGCGCTGATCACGGCGCGGGTTGCCGGGACGGCCCGCCGCCGTTACCATGGCGGGCTTGTTTCCTTGGAAAGTGAGGTGCTGGATGATCCAACTAACTCCTCCGTTTTAGCACACGATACAT
>NZ_CDRNIL010000126.1:0-4717 GCF_977014125.1 Massilia phosphatilytica | reverse complement strand
ATCGTCGACGTGTTCGCGGCCAGCGAAAGGAATTGCGCTCGCTGCTGGACATGCTGGCCGGCGCAGCCGCCAGCAAGCAGCAGATGCTGCAAAAGATCGAAGGCCTGCAGGAAGTCACCGCGCACCTGCAGAAGATGGCGGCGGACGTCGCCAGCATCGCCTGGCAGACGAATCTGCTGGCCCTGAACGCGGCCATCGAGGCGGCCCGCGCGGGCGAGGCGGGGCGCGGTTTCGCCGTCGTCGCGAACGAGGTGCGCATGCTGTCGAACCGCTCGGCCGAAGCGGGCAAGCACATCGCCGAGCAGGTCGGCCGGATCAGCAGCGCCATCGACACCACCTGCCGTGCCGCGGGCGATTCGATGCGTGCGGAAACCCGCGCCGTGCAGGCGTCCGGCGAGATGATCGGCAACGTGCTCGGCTCGCTGCGCGGCGTCACCGACGCCCTCGTCGCATCGTCCGACCTGCTGGCGCGCGAAAGCGCCGGCATCCAGGGCGAAGTCGGCAATGCGCTCGTGCAGCTGCAATTCCAGGACCGCGTCAGCCAGATCCTGTCGCACGTCCGCGACAACATCGCCCGCCTGCCCGCGTGGCTGGACGAACAGGCGCTGGACGGCGGCGCGCCGCAGGCGCTCGACGCAAGCAGCCTGCTGGCCGAGCTGGAAAGCACGTATGCGATGGCCGAGGAACGCACGCTCCACAAGAGCAGTGTCAAGGCGGCCCCGCAGCAGGCCGAAGAAATCACATTTTTCTAGGAACTCTCATGGCAAAAACCATCATGGTGGTGGACGACTCGATTTCGATCCGCCAGGTCGTCGGCATCGCCCTGAAACAGGCCGGCTACGACGTCATCGAAGGCGTCGACGGCAAGGACGCGCTGGCCAAGCTGACCGGCCAGAAGGTCAACCTGATCATCAGCGACGTCAACATGCCGAACATGGACGGCATCACGTTCGTGCGTGAACTCAAGACCCGTCCCGCGTACAAATTCACGCCCGTCCTGATGCTGACCACCGAGTCGCAGGAAGACAAGAAGGAACAGGGCAAGGCCGCCGGTGCGCGCGCGTGGATGGTCAAGCCGTTCAAGCCCGAGGCCCTGCTGGCCGCCGTCCAGAAACTGACCCTGTCCTGACCCCGCCGCCGGCTACGGCCGGCCCATCCCCGGAGCAATGATGAATATTGGCGAAACGAGCCAAGGGGCCGCCGCATGCCTGGCGGTCGAAGGCGAGATGACGATCTACCGCGCAGCGGAGCTGAAACCCGCGCTGCTGGACGCCGTGCGCGCGAGCGATGCGCCCGCGCTCGACCTGTCGTCGGTCACGGAATTCGACTGCGCCGGCCTGCAGTTGCTGCTGGCGGCGCGGCGCGAGGCCGCGCGCCTCGGCCGGCATCTGGCGTTGCGCGACGCCAGCCCCGCGGTGCGCGACGCCTGCGCCCTGCTCGGCGTCGACCTTGAAGGAGCGCAGGAATGAGCATCGACATCGACCAGGTGACGCATACCTTCATCGCCGAGAGCCGCGAGCTGCTCGAGCAGATGGAGTCCGCCCTCCTCGCGGTCGCGCGCGACGGCCTCGATGCCGTCAACGCGATCTTCCGCGCGGCCCACACGATCAAGGGATCGGCCGGCATGTTCGGCTTCGATCCCGTCGTCGAATTCACCCACGTGGCCGAGAGCGTCCTGGACAAGGTGCGCGACGGGACGGTTCCCCTCGGCGACGAACTGGTGGCGCTGCTGCTCGCATGCCGCGACCACATCGGCGCGCTCGTCGACGCCGTCGAAAGCGGCACGCTCGCGGGCGACGCCGCGCTCACGGACGCGGGCGCGCCGCTCGTCGCCGCGCTGCAGGGCTACCTGGGCGAAGCACCGGCGCCGGCCGGCGCCAGCGCCAGCGCCGCCGGCACGCCGGACGCGGGCGCCGCCGGCCACTGGCACATCTCGGCTGCGCTTCGGTCCCGACGTGCTGCGCAACGGCATGGACCCGCTGTCGTTCATCCGCTACCTGGGCCAGCTCGGCACCGTGACGGGCGTCGCGACGAACGCCGACGACCTGCCGGCGGCCGACGAATTCGATCCCGAATCCTGCTACCTCGGTTTCGAGATCGGCTTTGCCAGCAGCGCCGACAAGGCAGCCATCGACAGCGTGTTCGACTTCGTGCGCGAGGACTGCGCCATCCGCATCCTGCCGCCCGAGAACCGCATCGCCGAATACATCGCCTGGCTGGACGAAGCGCCCGCGCAGCGCGAGCGCCTCGGCCAGATGCTCGTGCGCTGCGGCAGCATCACCACGCACGAGCTGGAACAGGCGCTCGCGGCGCAGGCGGCGAACGCCGCGCCGGGCCAACCGATCGGCGCCATCCTCGTCGGCCAGGGCGCCGTGCGCGCGCCCGTCGTCGAAGCCGCCCTCGCGAAACAGCGCCAGGCGCCGGACGCGCGGCCGCAGCAGGAAAGCCGTTCCGTGCGCGTGGACGCCGACAAGCTGGACCGCCTGATCAACCTCGTGGGAGAGCTGATCATCGCCGGCGCCGGCGCCAACCTCATCGCGCGCCGTACGCAGATTCCCGAGCTGCTCGAATGCACATCGACGTTGTCCAGCCTCGTGGAAGAGGTGCGCGACAACGCGCTGCAGCTGCGCATGGTGAAGATCGGCGCGACGTTCAACCGCTTCCAGCGCGTCGTGCATGACGTCGCGCGCGAACTGGGCAAGGACATCCGCCTGGACGTCAGCGGCGAGGACGCGGAGCTGGACAAGACCGTCGTCGAAAAGATCGGCGATCCGCTCACGCACCTCGTGCGCAACGCGATGGACCACGGCATCGAGCCGGCCGACGTGCGCGCCGCGCGCGGCAAGCCGGCGCAAGGCACCGTTGCCCTGAACGCGTACCACGACTCGGGCAGCATCGTGATCGAAGTGACGGACGACGGCGGCGGCCTGAAACGGGAGCGCATCCTCGCCAAGGCCGTCGAACGCGGCCTCGTCGAGCCGGGCCGCACGCTCACCGACAAGGAGATCTTCAACCTGATCTTCGAACCCGGCTTCTCGACCGCGGAGCAGGTGACGAATTTGTCCGGCCGCGGCGTGGGCATGGACGTCGTCAAGCGCAACATCGTCGCCCTGCGCGGCAGCGTGGACGTCGCCAGCACGGAAGGCGTGGGGACCACCGTCACGGTGCGCCTGCCGCTCACGCTGGCCATCATCAACGGCTTCCAGGTCGGCGTCGGCAAGTCCGTGTTCGTGATCCCGATGGAGATGGTCGAGGAATGCATCGAGTTCAGCGACCAGCCCGGCTGCGACTGGGGTCGACCTGCGCGGCCAGCCCCTGCCCTTCGTGCGCCTGCGCGAGCGCTTCGGCGTCGCGGGCGCGCCGGCGCGGCGCCGCAGCATCGTCGTCGTGCGCTACGGCGGCCGCAAGGCGGGCCTCGTCGTCGACAGCCTGCTGGGCGAATTCCAGACCGTGATCAAACCGCTGGGCAAGGTGTTCGCCGGCGCGCGCTTCCTGTCCGGCTCCTCGATCCTCGGCAATGGCGACGTCGCCCTGATCCTCGACATGGCGGCCCTGCTGGCCGGCGTCGAGACGGAAAGCCAGGCCGCGGCGGCCTGATACATCGCCAGTCTTAATTCAAATGAAGTGGAGAGCCACCGTGCTTAAGAATCTGAAAATCGGTATCCGCCTGGGCCTCGGCTTCGGCGTCGTGCTGCTGCTGTTGCTGGCGATCGCGCTGCTGGCCACGAACCGCATGGCGGCGATGAACCAGGCCACCGTGTACATCATTGCTCCGGGGATGGGCCGGCCGTAGCCGGCGGCGGGTCAGGACAGGGTCGGTTTGGACGGCGGCCAGCAGGGCCTCGGGCTTGAACGGCTTGACCATCCACGCGCGCGCACCGGCGGCCTTGCCCTGTTCCTTCTTGTCTTCCTGCGACTCGGTGGTCAGCATCAGGACGGGCGTGAATTTGTACGCGGGACGGGTCTTGAGTTCACGCACGAACGTGATGCCGTCCATGTTCGGCATGTTGACGTCGCTGATGATCAGGTTGACCTTCTGGCCGGTCAGCTTGGCCAGCGCGTCCTTGCCGTCGACGCCTTCGAATGACGTCGTAGCCGGCCTGTTTCAGGGCGATGCCGACGACCTGGCGGATCGAAATCGAGTCGTCCACCATGATGGTTTTTGCCATCGAGTCCTTAGAAAAATGTGATTTCTTCGGCCTGCTGCCGGGGCCGCCTTGACACTGCTCTTGTGGAGCGTGCGTTCCTCGGCCATCGCATACGTGCTTTCCAGCTCGGCCAGCAGGCTGCTTGCGTCGAGCGCCTGCAGCACGCCGCCGTCCAGCGCCTGTTCGTCCAGCCAGCGCGGGCAGGCGGGCGATGTTGTCGCGGACGTGACAGGATCTGGCTGACGCGGTCCTGGAATTGCAGCTGCACGAGCGCATTGCCGACTTCGGCCTGGATGCCGGCGCTTCGCGCGCCAGCCAGTGACAATGCCGACGAGGGCCGTCGGTGACGCCGCGCAGCGGCCCCGAGCACGGTACCGAGGTGGCGAAACTCACCCCGGAGCGCCTGCACGGCGCGGGTTTCCGGCAGAACCGCCCGCGGCACGGCAGGTGGTGTCGATGGCGCTTGCTGATCCGGCCGACCTGTCCGGGCCGTGTGCTTGCCCGCTCAGGCCGAGCAGTTCGACAGCATGCGCAGCCAGGTGCTCAATAATACCGACTAACTCCTCCGT
>NZ_CDRNIL010000125.1:0-3252 GCF_977014125.1 Massilia phosphatilytica | reverse complement strand
TGTTATGCCTGGTCTACCTGGACCGTATTGCTAAGGTTAAAACGGAGGAGTTAGTTGGATGATCCAGCACCTAAGTTAAAGCGGAAGATTAGTTGGATGATCCAGCACCTCGCTGGTCAGCAGACACGGGCAAGGTGGACAGCCACTCCGCCACTTCTGCGGACGCCGGTGGCGCGAGCAGACTTCGGTGGCGGAAACTGCTGGCTTGCGTAGGCGTCGCGGCCAATCAACAGCAGGTTGCGCAGAACATGGTCGATCACGAAACGGGGGTAAACACCAGGGTACCGGCCCGCGTCAAGGCCGAGCGCGCGAGACGCTCGATGGCCAATTCGGTAAACGGGAAGAGCGGGATGCCGTCGATGTGGCCGAACGCCGATAAAGCGCCATCAGTGCTGTCGTGGTCGATGAAGGTTTCGACCCACGTTTGCTGACTCGACCAATCGCGGGTGCGCTGTTTGTAACGGCGCACCAATTCTTCATAGCCCCAACGCGCGGCGTTTAAGTAAGAGGCGACCAGCCGCTTGGTACGTAGCAGGACTTCTTCTTCGCTGTTCAGATCACTCTCGACGATCCACTGACGCTTGGCGCGGGTCGCGATCGTGTCTTGGCCTGCGAGGTAGCCGTCGGTGACGGCGATCGCCGAACGCATGGTCGCATACTTGCGCTCGTTGTCGCGCACGCCCTCTTGGATGAGGACATGTAGAAGCGTTTCTTGAATGCCGGTGAGTGCCTTAAAGTCTTCGACAAGGATCACTAATTCGCGACCGTCGATGAGTAACAGGCGGCGTATTTCGAGGATGACGTCTTGCAGCGTCATGCCACCGATTGCTTCGTGCAGCTTGAACAACTGGCGCACGGCTTGGTCGACGACTTTACCGTTGAGCACGTCAACGGCAACCTGGATGCCGGCTTTGTTGTTAGTGAGCAGGACCGATTCGTAGTAGCTCTGGGTCGACTCTGCCGCCTTGCCCAACTCGATCGAATCGGGCAATTCAAAATCCGCTGCCGTAAAATCGTCGACTGGCTCCGCCACCTCCAGCGCATGTTGGCCGGCGACGGCGCGTTTGACGATGCGTGGGAATACATGCTCACGAAAATGTTCGACCACGATCGGGTCGCCCATGAAGCGTGACAGTTTTTCGGCATGACCCAGGCGCTGCCTGAGCACGCTATTACTTGGGTTGGCTTTGGCTTGCTGCCGCAATTCACTCGCCAGCGCTTTCAGCGCGATCTCAAGTTGTCCTTGGAAACTGATGGTGGCGTCGGCGATATCGACACCGGTCATCGCTTTTTTGAACTCGTCCTTGACCTTTGCGTATCGCTCGTCGGGCAGTGGCTCGAGGATCAGTTCGACGACACTGCGTAAGCTCGCGGACTTAGGGATGCGGATGACAAGGTATTTGCCTTCGCTATCCTCGGCTTGCAGGCGGGCGGCAAGCATGCGCACCATGTGCGACTTACCGACGCCGGATGCGCCGGTGATCGGCATCACGTGCACGCCCATCGGTACGTCCGGCGTCATGAAGTAACGATACAGTTCGTCTTCAGTGATGGCCTGCATGGGCAAGTCGTCACTCTTGCCGCCGTCGCCGCCAAGTACGGACCGATCGACAAAGACGAGTTGATTAGCGCCTGTTCAGTCCCTGGGAATATGGGCCGACTGCGTGCTGCGCTCGCGCGTTGGTTGGAATTTGGCCTATTCACTGAAGAGGCCGGTAAAATCAAGGTCAATCTCGAGCGCAAAAGGGGGGCACCACTCGAAACAGCGCTCGACACGTTACCAGGCGTGTGCCGGCGTTTGGTGCTGCAAGAGCAGCATTGTCTTCCCCTCACGGTGACGGCTGAAGAGAACACCGAAAAGGGCGGTGGTCGCGCGTCCGACTTCGCACGCGGCTTGTCGTGGGCGCTCGCCCAAGATATCTATAACTTGCCCGACAGCGCCAACGCCATCGAAACCCTCGAGGGTTCGCAGGTCAACGGCCAACTCACCATCTTCCAGAACTACACGCGTTGGCCCGGCTTGCGCCCTTGGGCCCGCTACCTTGGCTTTGCCACCGGTGAGAAAGATTTTTTGTTCGACCCAACCGAAGCCGTGCGCGGCGAACTGTCAACGATCCTGGGCGTAGGTGAGACCATGGCGGCCACCGTGTTCCTCGACGAATTGAGCGCGAAAATTCCGGTTTTGGATGGCGGTATCTATCGAAAGGAAGTCGAGGCCAACCTGCGCCTCGACACTTGGCGTAAGCCTGCGGAAGGCCATTTGTCGATGTCCTTGTCGATCGCTCTGCGACGCCTTGAATTGAATGGCTCAATTGTCTTGGAGACCAAGGCCGATGCCGGCAGCGTCGTCAAACTAACGGGACGAAATTACCGCACCTGGACATCGTTCACCCACGTGCGTATGGTCGGAGCGTAAGCATGAATCTGATGAAATACTGGCCGTCCAAAGAGGCCGTTAACGACTGTATTAAACCGGAAGCCGAAGGCGCGCACGATGCGGTGCTGTTGGCTGTCCACCAGCCATCGCCACTGAGCTACCGGATCGAGAACGGGCCGAAAGTGGCCACCACTGAAGACGAACTGTATCGTTACTTCATGACGCCGGACGTACCGATGGGCGTGCACGTGATGCCGATCACCGGCGCATCCGGCGTCGGTAAGTCGCACATGGTGCGCATGCTTGCCGCCCGCCTGCAAGCCGAGGATAGCGAAGGCAAATACCTTGTCATCCGCATCCCTAAGTCCGCGAGCTTACGCAGTGTCGTCGAACTGATCCTCGAGCCACTGCCCGACGAGCGATACGCAAAGGTCAAGGACGAGTTCAAAAAAGCGATGACCGGTGTCGATATCGCCGACGCCACCATCAGTTTCCAAGGACAACTTGAGATCGCGCTGAAAGCGCTGGCGAGTGAATTGCGGCAGCAAGCCAAAGCCAACCCAAGTAATAGCGTGCTCAGGCAGCGCCTGGGTCATGCCGAAAAACTGTCACGCTTCATGGGCGACCCGATCGTGGTCGAACATTTTCGTGAGCATGTATTCCCACGCATCGTCAAACGCGCCGTCGCCGGCCAACATGCGCTGGAGGTGGCGGAGCCAGTCGACGATTTTACGGCAGCGGATTTTGAATTGCCCGATTCGATCGAGTTGGGCAAGGCGGCAGAGTCGACCCAGAGCTACTACGAATCGGTCCTGCTCACTAACAACAAAGCCGGCATCCAGGTTGCCGTTGACGTGCTCAACGGTAAAGTCGTC
>NZ_CDRNIL010000124.1:0-8124 GCF_977014125.1 Massilia phosphatilytica | reverse complement strand
CTGTTATGTCTGGCACCGTTAGTTACGTATTGCTAAGGTTAAAACGGAGGAGTTAGTTGGATGATCCAGCACCTTGTAGCAGTCGTCGCAGCCCGGCAGCGGCTCGCCGCGGCGGATGTAGCCATAGCCCGTTTCCGGGCCGCTCGGCACGATGCCGAACGTGGCCAGTGCGCCCTGCCCGACCTGGGCCGCGGCACGCTCGACGGCGACACGGAACGCATCGTCTTTTCGATCACGTGGTCGGCCGGCAGCACGAGCATCACGGCGTCCGGATCCTGCGCGTGCAGGTATTGCGCGGCCGCCGCCACGGCCGGGGCCGTGTTGCGTCCCGCCGGTTCGAGCAGGATGCCGTGCGGCGTGATGCCGATGTCGCGCATCTGCTCGGCCACGAGGAAGCGGTGCTCGTTGCCGCAACACCACCAGTGGTGCCATCAACCCCGGCCAGCCGCGGACCCGCAGCGCCGTGCTTCCCTGCAGCATCGTCTTGTCCGTCACCAGCGGCAGCAGCTGCTTGGGCATGACTGCCCGCGACAGCGGCCACAGGCGGGGGCACCGGCACCGCCGGAGAGGATGACTGGGTAAATTTTCATGCGTTGGCTTTCTCGAACTGACTTGTCTGTTTCTTCCGCCTGTTCCGTGCGCCGGCTGCGGCGGCGGTCGCGCGCGTTCAGCCATTCCGACGAGCTGTAGTCGGAGGAGTGCTTCATCTCGCCGGCGCGGTCGATGCTGTAATCCTTGAACACGATCATTTCGTGCAATGTCACGTCGTTCAGCACGCCGAGCGTGCACCCGAAAAGGACACTGCGGACGACCTCGGCGCCTTCGCAGATATGGCTGCCGTGGCCGATCCAGGTCGGCCCGACGATCGTCGCGCCGGCCTCGATCTTGACGCCGGAACCGATGTAGACGGCCCCTTGATCGTGGTGCCCCGCCAGTCGATGCTCGTGTTCAGCCCGGTACACAGGCCGGGCTCGATCTGGATGCCCGGCACGTCCATATGATTGACCTCGCCAGTCAGCACGTTCTGCAGCACTTCCCAGTAATCGCTCACGCTGCCGATGTCCAGCCAGTTGAACGGCCGGCCCTGGGCATAGAACGGCATGCCCTTCTCGGCCAGCAGCGGGAACAGCTGGGAACCGATGTCGAATTCCACGCCCGACGGAATCAGGTCGATCACTTCCGGTTCGAAGATGTAGAGTGCCCGTGCTGATGAAGTTCGACAGCGCGTCTTCCTGCCTCGGCTTTTCCTGGAACTGGGTGATGCGGCCGTTCTGGTCGGTCACGACGACGCCGTAGCTCGACACCTTGTCCCACGGGACTTCCTTCGTGATGACGGACGCCATGGCGCCCTTGCGGCGGTGCTCCACCAGGCCGCCTTGAGGTCGAGGTCGATCAGCGCGTCGCCGCACAGGACGATGGTCGTGTCGTCGAAGAAGCCGCCGAATTCCTGGATCTTCTTCATGCCGCCGGCCGAGCCGATCGGCACCGCGACGACTTCGCCGTCTTCCTTCGTATAGCCTTCGAAGGAATAGCCGATCTGGACGCCGTATTGCTCGCCCTCGCCGAAGTATTCCTCGATCTTTTCGTGCAGGTGGCTGACGTTCACCATGATCTCGGTCACGCCGTGCTTGCGCAAATGCTCGATCAGGTAGGCCATCACGGGCTTGCCCAGCACGGGGATCATCGGTTTCGGCAGGTCATAGGTCAACGGACGTACGCGCGTACCTTTGCCTGCTGCAAGAATCATCGCTTTCATGGTTCGGTCCTCATACGTTTATTTTGGGGTAGTCTGGTAGCGCCAGGAATCGGCGCACATTTGGGCGATGTCACGCTGCGCGGTCCATCCGAGTTCCTCGCGCGCCTTCGTCGGGTCGGCGTAGCACTTGGCGATGTCGCCCGGGCGACGGTCGACGATCTGGTACGGGATCGGCTTGCCGCAGGCCTTTCTCGAACGCGTGCACCATTTCAAGAACGCTGTTGCCATTGCCGGTGCCGAGGTTGTACGTGTAGAGACCGTCGCCCTTCGCCAGCTTGTCGAGCGTCTTCACGTGGCCGATCGCCAGGTCGACGACGTGGATGTAGTCGCGCATGCCGGTGCCGTCCGGGGTCGGATAGTCGCCGCCGTACACGGACAGTTTTTCGCGCTGGCCGTTGGCGACCTGGGCGATGTAAGGCACCAGGTTGTTGGGGATGCCGTTCGGCTCCTCGCCGATCAGGCCGCTTTCGTGGGCGCCGACCGGGTTGAAATAGCGCAGCAGTGCGATGCGCCAGTCCGGCTCGGCCTTGAACACGTCGCGCAGGATGTCTTCGATCATCAGCTTGCTGCGGCCATACGGATTGGTGGCCGACAGCGGGAAATCCTCCTTGATCGGCACCGAGGCCGGATCGCCGTACACGGTGGCGGACGACGAGAACACGAGGGTCTTGCAGCCGAACTTGGCCATCGTCTCGAACAACGCGACGCTGCCGTACACGTTGTTGTCGTAGTAGCGCAGCGGCTGCGCCACCGATTCGCCGACCGCCTTCAGGCCGGCGAAGTGGATCACGGCATCGATCTTGTGCGCGCCGAACACGGCTTCCATGGCCGCGCGGTCGCGGATGTCGCCTTCGACGAATTCGAACGGCTTGCCGCTGATCTTCTGCACACGGTCCTGCACCGAACGCACCGCGTTGTACAGGTTGTCGTACACGACCACGTCGTGGCCGGCGTTCTGCAGTTCCACGACGGTGTGCGAACCGATGTAACCCATGCCGCCAGTAACGAGAATCTTCATGAATGTTCTTCTTTCTCAAAAGTGTTGCTGCCGCCGTGACCCGGGTCCGGCGCGCATCGTTATGTTGTGGCGCCGGCTCGGTGCCGGTGCCATCCCTGTCTGGTGTTTTGGTGTAGCTGCAACCTCGTGGGCGCTATCGTGCGCCCTTCAACTTCAACTCTTTGAGGAACAGCCAGATGAAGGCCATGTCCTCGATAAAATAACGACGGAACATCCGGCGCGGCTCCTGCAGGAAACGGTAGAACCATTCCAGCCCGGACCTTTGCATCCAGAGCGGCGCGCGCTTGACGTGGCCGATCGCCACGTCGAAGGTCCCGCCCACGCCCATCGCGAACGGGACCTTCATCTCGGCCTGCCAGCGGCCGAGGAACTGCTCTTTTTTCGGCGAACTGATCGCCACGAACAACGAATCGGGACGCGCGGCGCGGATCTGTTCGACCACCTCCGCTTCTTCCGCCTCGCCCTTCCAGTAACCGTTGCGGTGGCCGGCCAGCACCAGGTTCGGGTATCTGTGCCGGTACGTGGACGCCACCTTGCTCACCACTTCCTCTTTCGCGCCGAGCAGGAACACGCGCCCAGCCCTTCTCGCCGGCGCGCCGCATCAGCGCCTCGAACAGGTCGCAGCCCGCGACCCGCTCCTTCAACGGCCGGCCCAGCAGGCGCGACGCCCACACGACCGGCATGCCATCGACATTCACGAGCGCGCAGTCGTTGATGATCCGGCGCAGTTCCGGATCGCGGCTGGCCTTGACCAGCTCTGTCGACGTTGACCACGACGTGCTGATGGGGCCGCCCCGTATGGATGAAGCCCTCGACCGTCTGCAATGTCTCTTCCATCGTCAGGTTGTCGATGGAACACCCCATCAGCGTGATGCGCTCGTTCATGCCTGCCTCATTGCGTTATCCGCGGATTTCCTTCGTCAGGACGTCCACGATGCGTTCGGCCGCCTTGCCGTCCCACAGGTGCGGCCGGCGGCCCTGCTTGCCCTCGCCGCGCAGGATCTTGCGCGCCTCGAGCAGAATGGCGGCCGGATCGGTGCCGGCCAGTACGTTCGAACCTTCGTCCACGGTCACGGGACGTTCCGTGTTCTCGCGGATCGTCACGCACGGCACGCCCAGCGCCGTCGTTTCTTCCTGGAGGCCGCCGCTGTCCGTCAGGACGACCGCCGCATCCTTCCACAGGTTCAGGAACGCCATGTAGGCCTGCGGACCGGCCAGCGTGACGTTCGGGCCCAGGTCGATGCCGAATTTCTCGAGGTTCGGCGCGGGTGCGCGGGTGCACGGGGAAGATCAGCGGCAGGTCGACCGCGATCTCCTTCAGCGCGCCGGCGATGCGCGTGAACGTGGCCGCGTCGTCGACGTTGCTGGGACGATGCAGGGCGACGACGCCGTAGCGCTGGCCGGCCTGCGCGCGCGCGGCTTTCCAGGCGCTCGTCTCGAACGCGCGGACGCGTCCGCGTGGCCGAGCTTGTCGGCCTGGTACAGCACGTTGTCGACCATCACGTGGCCGACGTAATGGATCGCGTCATCCTTCTTGCCTTCGCGGCGCAGGTGCTCCACGGCCGACGGTTCGGTGACGAAGAACCAGTCGGAGATGCTGTCCGTGACGAGGCGGTTGATTTCCTCGGGCATCGCCATGTCGAAGCTGCGCAGGCCGGCTTCCACGTGGGCGACGGGGATGCTCAGCTTCTTGGCGACGATCGAGCAGGCCAGCGTGGAATTCACGTCGCCCACGACGAGCACGGCGTCCGGGCGCGTGGCGGTGCACAGTTCCTCGAAGCCGATCATGATCTTGGCCGTCTGCTGGGCGTGGCTGCCGCCGCCGGCGGCCATGAACACGTCCGGCTGCGGAATGCCCAGTTCTTCGAAGAACACGTCGTTCATTTCGCGGTCGTAGTGCTGGCCGGTGTGGATGATCTTGAACGCCGGCGCATCCGGACGCGCCTGCAGCGCGCGCACGATCGGCGCGATCTTCATGAAATTGGGGCGGGCACCTGCGACCAGATAAATGAGCATTTGAAACAATCCCTAGGTTTAGTTATGGAAAAACGGTGTTAGAAAAACGTTATTGTAAACTTGCACTCGACCGGGACGGCGGACGATACGGTGCTGATCTTTAAAACGTCGCACGGCTGCCTGTGTTCATAGCAGCGCGAATACCAGCCGAGCGGCGGATTTTCGTTGCCGCGCACCAGTTCCAGCTTGAGGTCCGCGCCGTGCGCATGCATCTGCAGCGCGAAGCGCTTGCCGCGCACGTGCAGGCCGGCACTGTTCAGCCGGACGTCGAGGCCGGGGGCGAAATGCCAGAACAGTTCGACCTGGTGATGTTTCTTTGCAGCGATCTCGTCGCGCACGGTGAGCGTCGCACTGGCAGCATCGTAACGCACGCTGCGCATGTGGCGCACGGGATCGGCCAGGCGTTCGTAGCCGTCGTGCGAGCCGCGGAAGTCGAATTCGTACGGCGACTGCGGCATGCGTTCGATGGCTGCCCGCGCCTTCTTCAGCCACATGAAGCGCCCGCCCGACAGCGACTGGTCGAACCCGTCGATGCGCACCGTGTTGTGCGCCGACGTGCCGCGGAAGTAGTCACGCCACTTGTGTTCCTGCCAGTACGAATACGTGCCCGGATCGACGAGGCACTCCTCGCCGCCGACGGACAGCGTCAATGCGAGCGCATCCGCGTGGCCGTGCGCGGCGATGCCGAGATAGCCCAGCGGACCGCAGTCGACCATGCCCTTGACCTCGTCGCGCTCGCCGAAATGCGAACCGAACAGCAGATAGCCGCCGTCCGGGAAGGCCCAGCCCGTGTCCGACTCGTGCGGGTCCGCCTCCGGCCGCTTGCCGGGCAGCGTGTGCAGCAGCCAGCGCACGCCGGGGTGCGCCGGCGCCATGCGGCGCAGCACGGCGTCGCCCAGCGCCAGCAACTGGCCGGCGCGGTCGCCGCCGGGGGCATCCAGCCGGAACACGATGCCGTCGTCGGCGTCGCCCACCATCGGCACATTGCCGCCCACGTCGCGCACGGAACGGAGAAACCGCAGCGCGCGCTGCAGGCTCGCCCAGTAGGCACGCGAGAACGGATGGTCGCAGGCCTGGCCCACGAGCCCCGCCACGAACAGGAATTCGCTCGAAAACACATGGTAGGCAAAGGCCTGCTCGCGATTGACGCCGTCGCGCGAGAACTGGGCCTGCGCCTCGTGTTCCAGCTCGCCCCGGCCTGTTCCAGCCACGCGCCCGACGCTTTCCAGCACGGCCAGATCGACGCCCCCACATACAGCCCGGCCAGTTCGCCGATCAAATGGTTGTTCGCCGACGAATGGCGCGACAGGTGGCGCGCGATCGCGCTGCAGTGGGCGTGGATGCTGTCCAGCCAGTCGGCGCGCAGGCGCTGCCCTTCCTCGCCCTGGAACAGGCCGCTGCCCTCGCCGCCGATCAGTTGCCACACGAGGCCCCAGTTGATGAGGCGGATGCCCAGTTCCAGCGAGCTCGTCCAGTTGGGACCGACGAGCGGCGGGCACTGGTCGAGCCAGCTGCGCAGCTCCTGGGCTGCAGCGCGTGCAGCCACGCGACATCGGAGGTACAGGTCCAGGCCTGTGCGAGGCGCACGAGGTGCAGGTGGCGGTTCAGTTCCCACACATGCTTGATGTCGCCGACCTGTTCGCGGTTCGTGATCGCGATGTCGCCCGCGTAGATGCCCGGACCGACGACGCCGCTGTCCGGATCGCGGTTCCACACGGGCGGCATGCCGACATCGAAGCGCCGGTTGGCGAACAGGACGACGTGGCCTGCGCAGATGCTGTCGGCGTCGGCCAGCAGCGCGTCGCGTTCCGCCGGCGGCACGGCGAGCGCCCCGTGGAGGTTGAAGGTGCGGGCGCGCGGCAGCGGCGGCGCGGCGCGGGCGCGCAGGCGTTTCGCCACGCGCGTGACCGCCGCCTGGCGGATCCGGTAGCCGACCTCGGCCACGGACATGCAGCGCAAACGGTTGACCAGCCAGACCATCCCTGTCGCTTCGCTCATCATTATGTCCCCGCCAGTTCACGGTAGATCGCGGACAACTTCCCGCACACCACCTCGGTTGAGTATTGTTGTTCGATGGTTGCGCGCGCTCGTGCCGCCAGCCGGTCGCGCAGGGCGCAATCGCCCAGGAGTCGTGCAAGCGCCCTGGCAAGCGCCTGTTCGTCGCGCGGCGGCACCAGCAAGCCGTTGTCGCCGTCGCGCAGGGTTTCCTGGAATGCCGCCCACGGCCGTCGCCACGACGGCCTTGCGCGCCGCCATCGCCTCGAGCATGGACATCGGCAGCCCTTCCGCGTGGGACGGCAGGCAGAACACGGTGGCCTTGCGCAGTTCGGCGTCGCGTTCGGCCGGCCCGACCCAGCCAAGCAGCTCGATCCGCTCCGCGATGCCCAGGTCGGCCGCGCGCCGGCGCAGGCCTTGCGTATCGCCGTCGCCGCCGAACACGAGCCGCAGCGGACTCGGCCCGGTCGTCTCGCGCACGATGCGCGCGCCCGCCTCCAGCAATTCGAACACGCCCTTGGCCGCTTCCAGCCGGCCGAGGAACAGGATGCGGCCGGGCATCGACTGGTCCCGCGCCGGCAGGTCCGGCAGCGGCACCGAATTCGGCACGACGGCCACGCGCGCGCGCGGCGCGAACGCGTGCACGAACTGGGCCCAGCCTTCCGACAGCGTGATCACGAGCGAGCCCGCTTCCAGCGTGTGGCGGATCCAGCGCCGCAGCAAGGTGCCCGACTCCTCCGTGGCGAAGGTGCGAAAGCCCCCGCCGTGCAAGTGAAAGATGGTCTTGCAGCCGGCCCGGCGCGCGACCAGCAGCACGCAGCGACTCGCGCAGGAAGCTCGCATGCGAGGCCGCGTGCACGTGGACGATCGCCGGATGCCCGCCCACGCAGGCGGCGACGAGCGTCTGCCACAAACCGGACAACGCGCCGCGCGCCTTCACGAGCGGCGTGCCGTCGCGGTGGGTCGCCACATAGCGCACGCGTTCGCGCTCGAACAGTCCATGCCGGCGCAACGCGGAGACCACCGCCGCCACCCCGCCCCTGCCGTCGAGCGCCGTGCCGACCATCAGGACCCGCGGCGCCGGCGCTTTCACGCGCCCGCCCCCAAGGTCGTCATCCCCCGCTGCGCTGCTTGTGACAAGGTAGAGACCCTTACTAAATGGACAATATTTCGATAATACATCATGATTTTTCCGCCGTGCGCACAGTTCAACTCTCGATCGCGATGAACTCGAACTTGCCGTTCGGCCCGCGTGGAATCGCCCCCACCCAGGTGCTGGATCATCCAACTAACTCCTCCGTTTTAACCTTAGCAATACGTAACTGAACGAGGTACACAA
>NZ_CDRNIL010000123.1:0-14357 GCF_977014125.1 Massilia phosphatilytica | reverse complement strand
AGCGGCGGAGGCCTGGCGCTTCCAGGTCCCAGTCGATCATCAGTACCGGTGTCTTCGCATGCGCGCGCCCGGCCAGCAGCCAGGCGGCATGGGCCAGCGCGAGGCTGCGCACGGGTGCGCTGTCGTAGGAGTAGAACGTCGTCACCTCGCCGGCCTGCCCGGCCGGTACTGCGGTGATGCGGTTGGTTTCCATAAGGCTCCTCATTTTTTGGGGAAGGTTGGATCCGGTAACTCACGCCATGCGGGTGGGACAGCGGGAAGTACGAATTGGTTGCAGTCATGCGCCGGCGGCGTGGTCTTTTTCTGGTACTGGTAATGGGTAACGATGCGCCGGACCATCTTGTCGATGTCCGGCAGGAAATCTGGATTCGATTTGAGATCGGCCGTGGCCATCGTGAAGCGCGAGAAATCGACGTAGAACGTGGATTCGCTGATCTGCGGCGGCAGCCGGTCGGGGTGCTGCGTCATGATGACGGGAATGATCAGCTGGCTCGGCAGCGTGTACCACGTGCTGCGCTCGGCCTCGATCAGCCGCATGGCGGCGTACTCGCGGCGCGTGTAGGCGTGGGCTTCGTATTTGGGCGTGTAGATCAGCACCATGCACGCGCTTTCGCACAGCGCGTGGGCGATCTTACGGTCGAGGTCGTCGCCACCGCCCAGTTGTTCGGTGTCGACGAACAGTTCGTCTTCGTTGTCGAAATACGGTTCGAGGTAACAGCGCAGTGCATCGGCCAGCGTGGCCTTGAAGCGCTGCATCAGCTCATGCCGCCCATGGGCATAGCTGAAAAAGCAGCCATAACGAATCGCCATTGCTCCCCCTTGTAGGTCTGCCACCGGCCGGGCCTAGGAGACTCTAAACAAGTCACCCATCCTGCATGTTGTGGGAGCACAAGCGGAGGGCGCGGGGGCGCCCGGCGTACCGGCAGGCGGGCGGAAAGGTGGCGTGTGACAGAGCGGAGCGGAGGGGTCAGAGCCCGGTGTTGCTTTAAAAACGGCTCTGACCCCGGTTCCCAGAGGTAGCGCGTCACGAAGCCGTAAAAAGGGCTCTGACCCCGGTTCCCAGAGGTAGCGCGTCACGAAGCCGTAAAAGGGCTCTGACCCCGGTTCTCAGAGGTAGCGTGTCACGAAGCCGTAAAAGGGCTCTGCCCCGGTTCTCGGAGGTAGGGTGGGCACCCCGTGCCCACGCGCATCATTCCGGTTCCGGCTTCGGTTGCTTGAAGAAGTCGATGACCTCCGCCTGCACCCGCGTGCGGCGGAACGGCGGAAGACTCTGCCAGATGCGGCGGCCGTAGGGCTTGCTGATCACGCGCGGGTCGCACAGCATCAGCACGCCGCGGTCCTCGACGTCGCGGATCAGGCGGCCGGCGCCCTGCTTGAGGTTGATGATGGCTTCCGGCAACGTGTGATGCACGAAGCCGTTCATGCCCTTCTTTTCCATCACTTCGATGCGGGCGGCCAGCACCGGATCGTCGGGCGGTGCGAACGGCAGCTTGTCGATGATGACGAGCGACAGCGCCTCGCCGCGCACGTCGACGCCTTCCCAGAAACTCTGGCTGCCCACGAGCACGGCATTGCCGGCGTTGCGGAACGAATCCAGCAGTTCCGTGCGGCCCCGTTCGCCCTGCACGAACAGGGGGAAGTCCAGGCCGCGCGCGGCAAAATCGGCGCGCAGGCGCTCGGCGACGCGGTTGACGGCGCGCAGCGTCGTGCACAGGAAGAAGCAGCGGCCGCCGGCGGCCTCGATCACGGGCAGCGCCATGTCGACGACGGCGTCGGTGTAGCCGAAGGTGTTCGGTTCAGGCAGCCCGGTCGGCACGTACAGGATACCCTGCTCCTGGTAGTTGAACGGGCTGGGCCAGCTCTGCGCCGGTTCGCCCGTCATGCCGAGCTGCGCCGAGAAATGCTTGAAGTCGTTTTTTACCGCCAGGGTCGCGGAGGTAAAAATCCAGCTGCGCGGCGTGCCGGCGCGCTGGCCGGCAAAGATCGGCGCGATCGACAGCGGCGTCTTGTGCAGTTGCAGCGCCGACGAGAACGCCTCGACCCACAGCACGGCCTCGTCGCCCTCCACTTCCTTGCCCTTCTTCGGATCGGACTTCCACGCCTTGTACTGCTCGAGGATCTCGACGGCGCGCACACGGCATTGTTCGATCGTCTCGGCGCGCTCGGCCTGGGCTTCGAGCACGTCGATCATGCCTTCCAGCTCTTCCTTCAGTTTTTCCAGCGCCGGGAAGAATTCCGAGCTGGGCGGAATCTGCGGCAGCGACAGGCGCGTGCTGCCCTCGGGAAACGTGAGGCGCAGGTCGCGCGCGGCCTTTTCGACGACGGTCACGACCTTGGCCCAGTCGACCCCGCCGCGCGCATGCGCGAGGCCTTCTGCCAGCACGTCGCGGCACAGTTCGAGCACCTGGCCCGTGGAGATGGTCGTGCCGAAGAACAGGGTCGCCACTTCCGGCAACTGGTGCGCCTCGTCGAAGATGATCGTGTTGGCCGAGGGCAGCAGTTCGGCCATGCCGCCTTCCTTCAGCGCCACGTCGGCGAAGAACAGGTGGTGGTTGACGACGACGACGTCGGCCTGCTGCGCTTCGCGGCGCGCCTTCATCACGAAGCAGTCCTGGTAGTACTGGCACTCCTGGCCCACGCAGTTCTCGCGCGTGGACGTGACGAGGTTCCACACGGACGCCGTTTCCGGGACCTTGGTCAGCTCGGCCTTGTCGCCCGACTGGCTCATCTTGATGAAGCGCGAGATTTCGCGCAGGTGGCCGACGTCGTCGCGCGACGTCAGGCGCCCGTTCGAGAGCGTGCGTTCCAGGTGGTAGTGGCAGATGTAGTTCGAGCGGCCTTTCAGCAGCGCCACCGAGACCGGCGCGCGCAGCGCGGCGCGCACGGTCGGGATATCGCGCGAAAACAACTGGTCCTGCAGGTTCTTGGTGCCGGTCGAAACGATCGTCTTGCCGCCCCACAGCAGCGCCGGGACGAGGTAGGCGAACGTCTTGCCCGTGCCCGTGCCGGCCTCGGCGATCAGCGTGCCCTGCGCACCGATCGCGTGCGCGATCGCCTTCGCCATCTCGGTCTGCGACTGGCGCGGCTTGAACGTGCCGACGGCGGGCGCGAGCGGGCCGCCCGCACCGAAGATGCGGTCGACTTCGGCGTCGTACTTACCGGTGGGTTCGGGGGTCGCCGGCGCAGCGTCGTGGTCGGGGCCGGCGTCGGCGCCAGGCAGGGGAAGATGATCGGTCAAGGTGGACGGCTTTAAACGGAACACTTACGCCGGAGTCAGGCGGGAACGTCGGGCACCAACTGCATTTTCAGCAGTGTGATGTGATCCTTCAACTGCAGCTTGCGCTTCTTCAGACGACGCAGCTGCAACTGATCGGAGTGGCCGTCGCGGGTCAGCATGTCGATGACGGCGTCGAGGTCGCGATGTTCCACGTCGAGTTCGATGATACGGCGGTGGATCTCCTGGACGTCGATCATGTTAGGCATTTCCGAACTTTAAGCGTAAAGGGGTGGGAAGGCGCATGCCCGCTGGCTCGGGGCGGCGCTATCTACTATCGTTACGGCTTGCAACTCCAGTGCAAACCGGTGCATAGTTTAAACTACACCGCCGTTGCCGCCAACAAAGTCCGGCATCACGGCATCGGAAAGCCACGTTTATGACCTCATACAAGCTAGAAGCGGGAACCGCGCAGCACATCGGTAACCGCCCGCAACAGAACGACCGGGTCGCGCTCATGACCGGCGCCCGCGCGCCCGGCTACGTGCTGGCGGTGTTGTCCGACGGCGTCGCCGGCGCGGCCGGCGCGGACCAGGTCATGCACACCGCCAAGCAGGTGTTCGACGAATTCAAGCCGGGCGACCGGCCCACCGTGGAGCGCCTGCAGCAACTGCTGCGCGACATCGTGCAGGAAACCCACCTCGTCATCAACATGAACGCGGTCACGACCCAGGTCCAGGCCCCCGCCAGCTTCGTCGGCCTCGTGCTCACGCCGCACGGCAACGCCGTCTGGACGCATGTGGGCGATTCGCGCCTGTATTACTTTCACGAAGGCAAGTGCTTGGCACGTACGAACGACGCGGCCTACATCGAGCACCTCGTGTCGACCGACCGCGTCCCGCCCGAGGCGGCGAAGAACCACCGCAAGTCCAAGCTGCTGCTGAACTTGCTGGGCAATAATCGCAAGGAGCCGTTCATGGCATTCGGCGAACGCAGCGGCCTGGCGGCGGGCGATACCTTCCTGCTGTGCTCGGATGGCCTGTGGCATTTCTTCACGGATGCCGAACTGGGCGGTGCGCTGGCCAAGGCCAGTCCGCGCCAGGCATCCGAAATGCTGATCAACAAGGCGGGCGAGCGTTCCCACGGCAAGGGCGGGAACTGCAGCATGGCGATCGTCAAGCTGGTCAAGCCGGTGCTGGATCGGCCCTGATCGACGGATCGGCCGGTACGTATCGCCGCGTGGGCGGGGCCGGCGGTACCGGATCGGCCGTAGGGTGGGCGGCCTCCGCCCACGCGTGACGCGAACGACCCGCATACGTCACGTGTGACGCCATCAACCCGCATACGTCACGCGTGGGCACGGGGTGCCCACCCTACTTCGCCTCCTTGGCTTCCTTCGCGGCCTTCGCGGCCCGCTCCGCCTTGCGCTGGGCGACCTTGCGCTGGCGTTCCGCCGATTCGGCCTGGCGCGCTTCGAATTCGCGCACGTTCTGCGCACGCTTGCCGGCATCGGCCGCTTCGGCCTGGCGCGCGGCGCGCAGGTGGGCGTCGCGCTCGGCCACGCGTCCCGGCACCGTCGACTGGCGCGGCGGCGGCACCGGCGCCGCCGCCGGCGCGGGCGCCGCGGGTTCGGCGGCCAGGCGCGCTTCCTGTTCCTGGAAGCGGCGCTCCGCTTCGGCCAGGTTGCGGTCGCGCTCGACGACGACGGCCTCGCGCTTGAAGCGGTCGGCCTGCACTTCGATCGCGCGCTGGGCCGCGAGGGCGCTGCGGCGGCGTTCCTTGGCCTCGTCGAGGCAGCTGTTCACGAAAAACTTGTCGTAGCAAGCGCGCTCGCGCTCGGCGAAACGGGCCTCGATCGCGGCACGCTCGCGCGCCACCGCGGCCAGTTGCTGGTCGGCCTGGGCAACGGAGGTCACGGGCGGCGGCGGCACCTCGCGCGGCACCACGTCCGGGCTCGCGCAGGCCGCCAGCAACACGGCGGACAGCGCGGCGGACAGCGCGGCGGCGAGCGCGCGCGGGCTGCGGGTGTCTGTTACGAAATCAGCTTTCATTCGGTTCCTTTGATCGTGTCAGGCCAGCGCATCCGCCGCGCCACGGCGCTCGGCCAGCATGTATTCGCGCGACTGCATCTCAATGATACGCGACACGGTGCGGTGGAACTCGTTCGACATCGCGCCCTCCGTGTACAGCCGCTCGGGCTCGACCTCGGCCGACATGATCAGCTTGATCTTGTGGTCGTAGAACACGTCGATCAGCCACGTGAAGCGACGCGCCTCGGACGACATCGCGGCCGACATGCGCGGCACGCCGGACAGGATCACGGTGTGGAACTGGCTCGATAATTCGAGGTAGTCGTTCTGCGAGCGCGGACCGCCGCACAGGGTCGCGAAGTCGAACCAGATCACGCCGCCGGCGCGCCGCAGCGCCCGTATCTCGCGCTGCTCGATGTGCACGCGCGGGTCTTCGTCGGCGGTGTCGGCGACCTTCGCATAGGTCTCGCGCAACGCGTGGTCGGCGCTCGCGCCCAGCGGCGTGTAATAGGCCTGCACCTGTTCCAGCGCGCGGTGGCGGTAGTCGATGCCGGCGTCGACATTCATCACGTCCAGCTTGTCCTTGAGCAGCGCGATCGTCGGCAGCATGCGGTCGCGGTGCAGGCCGTCCGGGTACAGCTTGTCCGGATCGTAGTTCGACGTCATCACGAACGACACGCCGTGGGAGAACAGCGCGGACAGCAGGTTGTACATGATCATCGCGTCGGCGACGTCGCTGACGTGGAATTCGTCGAAGCAGATCAGCCGGTATTTCTTGGCGATGCGGCGCGCGACTTCGAGCAGCGGGTCTTCCATGCCCCGGAGCTCATCGAGCTGGCGGTGCACGGCGCGCATGAATTCGTGGAAGTGCAGGCGCGTCTTGCGCACGACCGGCACGACCGAGTAGAAGCTGTCCATGAGGAAGGACTTGCCGCGCCCCACCCCGCCCCACATGTAGACGCCTTGCGGGACGTCGGGACGGTTGATCAGGCGCTTGAACGCGGACGAGCGCTGCGACTTGTACCCGACCCAGTCGTCGTAGGCTGCCTGCAGGCGGTCGACGGCGCGCTGCTGCGCGGGATCGGACTTGAATCCGCGCTCGGTCAGCGCGTGCTGGTAGTACTCTTGGACGTTCATGGAAAGCTTCGTTTAACGTGGACCCGATTCGGCCCGTAAAAACGTAGGGTGGGCACCCCGTGCCCACGCGGACGCCGACAATGTGCATGCGTCACGCGTGGGCACAAGGGTGCCCACCCTACGGGCCGAGCCGGCTTTTAGAAGTTCAGCGAACGCTTGTCGACGGCGAGCGCGGCTTCCTTGGTCGCTTCGGACAGCGACGGGTGGGCGTGGCAGATGCGGGCGATGTCTTCCGACGAGGCGCGGAATTCCATCGCGACGACGGCTTCCGAGATCAGCTCCGACGCGACCGGGCCCACGATGTGGACGCCCAGGATTTCGTCGGTCGTCGCGTCGGCCAGGAATTTCACCATGCCCGACGTGTCGCCCAGCGCGCGCGCGCGGCCGTTGGCCATGAACGGGAACGTGCCGGCCTTATAGGCGACGCCTTCCTTCTTGAGCTGCTGCTCGGTCTTGCCGACCCACGCGATTTCCGGCGAGGTGTAGATGACCCACGGGATCGTGTTGAAGTTGACGTGGCCATGCTGGCCGGCGATGCGCTCGGCGACCGCGACGCCCTCTTCTTCCGCCTTGTGCGCCAGCATCGGGCCGCGCACGACGTCGCCCACGGCCCAGATGCCCGGGACGCTGGTGCGGCATTCGTCGTCGACGGCGACGAAGCCGCGCTCGTCCAACTGCACGCCGACGGTCTCGATGCCGAGGCCGTTGGTGTTCGGCACGCGGCCGATCGAGACGATCAGGCGGTCGAACGTTTCGCTCTTCGCCGCCCCCGACGCGTCGGCGTATTCCACGGTGACGTTATCGGCGCCCTTGGTGACGCTGTTGATCTTCACGCCCAGCTGGATGTCCAGGCCCTGCTTGGTGAACAGCTTGTGCGCTTCCTTGGCGATCTGCTCGTCGACCGCGCCCAGGAACGTCGGCAGGCCTTCCAGCACGGTGACCTTGGCGCCCAGGCGGCGCCACACAGGAGCCCATCTCCAGGCCGATGACGCCGGCGCCGATCACGCCCAGCTTGGCCGGGACGGCGTCGACGGTCAGCGCGCCGGTGTTCGACAGGATGATTTTTTCGTCGAAGGCTGCGCCCGGCAGTTCGCGCGCATTGGAGCCGGTGGCGATGATCACGTTCTTCGCGCTGAGCGAATCGGTGGTCGTGCCCGAGACGTTGACCGTGTACCCTTCGCCAGCCTTGCCGGCGAGCGTGCCGCGGCCGTGGAAGAAGGTGACCTTGTTCTTCTTGAACAGGTACACGATGCCGTCGTTGTTGGCCTTGACGACGCCATCCTTACGCTTGAGCATCTGGCCCAGGTTCAGCGAGAGGCCGGCGACGTCGATGCCGTGCTCGGCGAACGCGTGGCCGGCGTGCTCGAAGTGTTCCGACGATTGCAGCAGCGCCTTCGACGGGATGCAGCCGACGTTGGTGCAGGTGCCACCCAGTGCCGGGCCGCCCTTGGCGTTCTGCCATTCGTCGATGCAGGCGGTCTTGAAGCCCAGGCTGCGCGGCGCGGATCGCGGCAATGTAGCCGCCGGGGCCGCCGCCGATCACGACGACGTCGAATTGTTTTTCAGTGCTCATCTAACGTTTTCCTTTTTTGTCCCCAACCACGTCACCCCCGCGAAGGCGGGGGCCCAATTTTTGCCGAGCGAAGCCACAACCGCGTGCGGCTCCGATCACTGAACTTGGGTTCCCGCCTGCGCGGGAACGACGTTGATTTGGGTTTCGTATTCGTTCTTCGCCCGAAGACTCGCTCTTCGGGTACGAAAATCCACAACAACAGGTAAATCACGATCCCGAACCCGAACGTGATGGTGAACAGCGTGAACACGAGCCGCCACACCCACGCGTCGACGCCCGACACGCGGGCGAGGCCGCCGCAGACACCGCCCAGCCAGCGGTCGGTGCGCGAGCGGCGCAAGGTGTTCAGCTCGGCCGCGAAGGTGCCGTCGGCACTCGCGGTCTTGTTCAGGTTCACCCGTCGACGACGACAACACCTTCGCCTTCGCCTGTTCGAATTCGGCGTCGGTGAGGGCGCCGGCCTGGTGCAGCTCGTGCAGACGCTTGATTTCATCGGAGATCATGATCGTTCCCTCCCATCAGACTACGCACGAGCGCGCCGGGCGGCGCGCCCATCCCTCAGCAACTCGCGTGATTACAGGTCGAGCAGCAGGCGCGCCGGATCTTCCAGCGCATCCTTCATCGCGACCAGGCCCAGGACGGCTTCGCGGCCGTCGATGATGCGGTGGTCGTACGACATCGCCAGGTAGTTCATCGGACGGATCACGATCTGGCCGTTCTCGACGACGGCGCGGTCCTTGGTCGCGTGCACGCCCAGGATCGCCGACTGCGGCGGGTTGATGATCGGGGTCGACAGCATCGAGCCGAACACGCCGCCGTTCGAGATCGAGAACGTACCGCCCGTCAGGTCTTCCAGCGTCAGCTTGCCGTCCTTGGCTTTCTGGCCGAATTCGCCGATCTTCTTCTCGATGTCGGCGATCGACATCTGGTCGGCGTTGCGCAGGATCGGCACGACGAGGCCGCGCGGCGAACCGACCGCGATGCCGATGTCGAAGTAGCCGTGATAGATGATGTCGTTACCGTCGACCGACGCGTTCAGGATCGGGTACTTCTTCAGCGCGGCGACGGCGGCCTTGACGAAGAACGACATGAAGCCCAGCTTGACGCCGTGTTCCTTCTCGAACTTGTCCTTGTACTTGTTGCGCATTTCCATGACCGGGGCCGTGTTGACTTCGTTGAACGTCGTCAGGATGGCGTTGGTCATGGAAATGCGCAGACGAGCACAAGGACAAGTTCGAGAAGGAACACGGCGTCGAGCTGGGCTTCAGTTCGTCGAGGCCGCCGTCGGCCGCGGAGTACCCGATCCTGAACTCGTCGGTCAACGGTAACGACATCATGTATCACGGCTACTTCGACATCGGCATCAGCAGTGCGGGTTCGCCGCGCGGCCTCGTCGTGCCGAACCTGCGCAACGCCGACCAGATGTCGACCGCGACATCGAGAAGAAGATCAGCTCAGCAGAAAGCCAAGGACGGCAAGCTGACGCTGGAAGCCTGACGGCATCTGATTCGAACGGCGGCGGCGTGTTGGCTCGATGCTGTCGACCCCGGTCGTCCGACCCGCCGCAGTCGGCGATCCTGGGCCGCTGTGCGCGCGACCAGAGGACCGCGCCGTCGGTCGAGAACAGCCATGATCGTCATCCGCTCCGATGAACTACCTGGCGATGTCGACTGCGACCAGCCGGCATCGACGGCCGCGACGGCCCGCGGGCCGTCGAGTCGCTGGAAGATCCGGCGCGCCTGCTGCTCGACCTGTAATCACGCGAGTTGCTGAGGGATGGGCGCGCCGCCCGGCGCGCTCAAGTCCGTAGTCTGGTCGGGAGGGAACGATCATGATCTCCGATGACAATCGAACGTGCTGCACGAGACTGCACCAGGGCCGGCGCGCCTGCACCGACGCCGAATTCGAAGGCGAAGGTGTGTCGTCATGACGTCGTCTCGAGCAACCGAGCGCGAGTGCCGACGGCACCTTCGCGGCCGAGCTGAACACCTTGCGCCGCTCGCGCACCCGACGGCAGCCGGCTGGGCGGCGATCTGCCGCGGCCTCGCCCGCGTGTCGGGCGTCGACGCGTGGTGTGGCGGCTCGTGTTCGCGCTCTACGCATCACGTTGCGGGTTCGGGATCGTCGATTTACCTGTTGCTGTGGATTTTCGTCTACCCCGAAGAGTCAGTCTTCGGGCGAAGAACGAATACGAAACCCGAATCAAGCGTCGTTCCCGCGCAGGCAGAGAACCGAGTTTGGTGACGTCGGAGCCGCGCGCGCCGTGGCTTCGGCTCCGGCAAAAATTGGCCCCGCCTTCGCGGGGTGACGTGGTTGGCGGGGACAAACAGTTGGGATCGAGCACCTGAAAAACAATTCCGACAGTCGTCACGGCGGCGGCCCGGCGGGCTACGTTGCCGCGATCCCGCGCCGCGCAGCCTGCAGCTGACGAATGGCAGAACGCCAAGGGCGGCCCGGCAGCTGGGTGGCACCTGCACCAACGTCGGCTGCGTCCCGTCGAAGGCGCTGCTGCAATCGTCGGAACGCTTCGAGCACGCCCGGCCGCGCGTTCGCCGACCGCATCGGCCGCCGGCCTCGCCGGCTGAACCTCGGCCGAATCTCAAGCGTAAGGATGGCGTCGTCAAGGCCAACAACGACGGCAGTCGTGTACCTGTTCAAGAAGAACAAGGGTCACCTTCTTCCACGGCCGGCACGCTCGCCGCAAGGCTGGCGAAGGGCTACACGGGTCGACGTCTCGGGCACGACCACCGATTCGCTCAGCGCAAAGAACGTGATCATCGCCACCGGCTCCAAATGCGCGCGAACTGCCCGGCGCCAGCCTTCGACGAAAAGATCGTCCTGCGAACGCCGGCGCGCTGACCGTCGACGCCCCGTCCCGCCAGAGCTGGGCGGGATCGCGCGCGCTCATCGCGCCTCGAGATGGGCTCCGTGTGGCGCCGCCTGGGCGCCAAGGTCACCTATGGAAGACCTGCCGACCTGGGCGCGGTCGACGAGCAGAATCGCCAAGGAAGCGCACAAGCTGTTGGCCAAGCAGGGCCTGGACGTGAGCTGGGGCGTGAAGATCAACAGCGTCACCAAGGGCGCCGATAACGTCACCGTGGAATACGCCGAACACGTCGGGGGCTGCGAAGAGCGAAACGTTCCGACCGCCTGATCGTCTCGATCGGCCGCGTGCCGAACACCAACAGCCTCGGCATCGACTCGTCGGCGTGCATCGTCCAGTCGACGACAATGCCGCACCAGCGTCCGGCGTGTCGGCCGTGGGCGACGATGCTGGCGCACAAGGCAGAGAGGCGTCGCGGTCGCCGAGCGCATCGCCACATGGCCACGTCAACTTCAACACGATCCCGTGGGTCATCTACACCTCGCCCGGAGGTTGGCAAGACCGAGCAGCAGCTCAAGGAAGGCGTCGCCTATAAGGCCGGCACGCTCCGTTCCGGCCAACGGCCGCGCGCGCGCGCTGGGCGACACGTCGGGCATGGTGAAATTCCTGGCCGACGCGAAGAACCGACGAAATCCTGGGCGTCCACATCGTGGGCCCGGTCCACATCGAGCTGATCTCGGAAGCCGTCGTCGCGATGGAATTCCGCGCCTCGTCGGAAGACATCCCCGCATCTGCCACGCCCACCCGTCGCTGTCCGAAAGCAACCAAGGAAGCCGCGCTCACACGTTTTCGCTGAACTTCTAAAAGCCGGCTGCGCCCGTGGGTGGGCACCCTTGTGCCCACGCGTGGTTCGTACACATATGCAGGCGTCCGCGTGGCCACGGGGTGCCCAGCCCCTACGTTTACGGGCCGTCGGGTCCACATTTGATCATGAACGCTCAAGAGTACTACCAGCACGCGCTGAGCCGAGCGCGGATTCGAGTCCGATCCGCGCAGCGGCGCCGGGCCGTCGACCGCCTGCAGGCAGCCTACGACGACTCGGGGTCAGGTACAAGTCGCAGCGCACTACCGTGCCGCGTTCAAGCGCCTGGATCAACCGTCCCGACCGCAAGGCGTATGTGGGGCGGGGTGGGGCGCGGGCGAGTCCTTCCTCATGGACGGCTCTTCGGTCGTGCCGGTCGTGCGCAAGACGCACCTGCACTTTCACGAATTCATGCGCGCCGTGCACCGCCACCTCGATGAGCTCCAGACTCCGCTGCTCGAAGTGGCGCGCCGCCATCGCCAAGATCCAGCTGATCTGCTTCGACGAATTCCACGGTCAGCGATCACCGAACGCGACAACCTGCTGCCGCGCACTGTCTCCGGCGCGCGTGTCGCTCGTGGTGGCGTCGAACTACGATCCGACAACTGTACGCACAGCGACCGCATGCTGCCGACATCGCGCTGCTCAAGGACAAGCTGGACGTGATGAATGTCGACGCCGGCATCGACTACCGCCACCGCGCGTGCGAACAGGTGCAGGCCTATTACACGCCGCTGGGCGCGAGCGCCGACCACGCGTTGCGCGAGACCTGGAGAAGGTCGCCGACACCGCGACGAAGACCCGCGCCGTGCGCATCGAGCAGCGCGAGGTGGCGCTGCGGCGCGCCGGCAGGTGATCTGGTTCGACTTCGCGACCCTGTGCGGCGGTCCGCGCTCGCAGACGACTACCTCGAATTATCGACCAGTTCCACACCGTGATCCTGTCCGCGGTCCGCGCATGTCCAGCCGCGAATGTCGGTCCGAGGCGCGTCGCTTCACGTGGCTGATCGACGTGTTCTACGACCACAAGATCAAGCTGATTCGGCAAGATCAAGCAGCTGCTGCACGGAGGGCGCGATGTCGACGGAGTTCCACCGCACCGTGTCGTATCGTCAGATGCAGTCGCGCAAATACATGCTGGCCGAGCGCCGTGGCGGGGAGTACGCTGGCCTGACACGATCAAAGGAACCGAATGAAACCAGATTTCGTAACAGACACCCGCAGCCCGGCTCGCGGCCGCGGTGTCCGCCGCGCAGCTGCTCTGCCGCCGTGTTGTCGCGGGCGGCCTGCGCGTGGTGTGCGCGCGAGGGTGCAGCCGCCGCCCGTGAGACGGCCGACCGGCAACTGGCCGCGGTGGCGCGCGAGCGTGCCGCAGTTTCCGAGACGCAACACGTGCTACGACAAGTTTTTCGTGAACAGCTCCTCGAGCGAGGCCAACGCCCGCCGCAGCGCCCTCGCAGCCACGCCGGCGATGCAAGGCCGTCGTCGTCGAGCGCGACCGCGAGACCTGGCCGAAGCGGAGCGCCGCTTCCAGGAACAGGAAGCGCGCCTGGCCGCCCGAACCCGCAGCACCGCGCCGGCGGCGGCGCCGGTGCCGCCGCGGTGCCGACGGTGCCGGGACGCGTGGCCGAGCGCGACGCCCACCTGCGCGCCGCGCGCCAGGCCGAAGTGCGGGCAAGCATACCGCGGAGCCCGTACAGCTGAAGCACGGCCAGGCCGAATCAGCGGAATTTGAGGTCACCCAGCGCAAGGCGGACGGGCCGCGAAGGCCGCGAAGCCGAGGAGGCGAAGGTAGGGGTCGGCGCGCCCGTCCACGCGTGACGTATGCGGGTTGATCACGTCACACGTGACGTGGGTCGTTCGCGTCACGCGTGGGCGGAGGCCGCCCAGCCTGCGCCGATCCGGTACCGCCGGCCCGCCGCGGCGATACGTACCGCGATCCGTCAAGTGGGCCGATCCAGCACCGGCTTGACCAGCTTGACGATCGCCTGCGGTTCCCGCCCTTGCCGTGGGAACGCTCGCCCGCCTTGTTGATCAGCATTTGTCGGATGCCTGGCGCGGACTGGCCTTGGCCAGCGCCACCGCCAGTTCGCATCGGAAGAAATGCCACAGGCCATCCGAGCACAGCCATCGCCCGCCGCCAGGCCGCTGCGTTCGCCGAATGCCATGAACGGCTGCTTCGATTGCCCACAGAGCGGCTTGACTTGCGGTGGTTTTTCGCCGCCTCGGGCGGGACGCGGTCGGTCGAACACGAGGTGCTCGATGTAGGCCGCATCCTCGGTACATTGCCGAGCACTTGCCTTCGTGAAACTGATGCGGGCGCGAATCGCCGGCATGCGTCCAGACGGCGCCGCCGTGCGGCGTGGCGACGAGGCCGACAAAGCTGGCGGGGGCTCGGACCTGGGTCGTGACCGCGTTCATGTTGATGACGAGGTGGGTTTTCCTGCACGATGTGCGCAGCAGTTGCTGCACGGTGGGCCGGTCGCCCGTAATTCGTCGAACACCTGCTTGGGCTGTATGACCTGGTCCGCGCCGGCCGCGCCGGCCGTTCCATCAGGACAACGCGCCCAGCACGTAGCCGGGCGCGCGGGCACCGGGGCATGAGCGCGACCCGGTCGTTCTGTTGCGGCAGTTCTTCGATGTGCGCGGTTCCGCTTCTCCTTCTATGAGGTGCTGGATAGATCCAACTAACTCCTCCGTTTTAACTTTAGCGATGAT
>NZ_CDRNIL010000122.1:0-7229 GCF_977014125.1 Massilia phosphatilytica | reverse complement strand
TGTTATGTTCGTATTTACTTCGTTCAGTTACGTATTGCTAAGGTTAAAACGGAGGAGTTAGTTGGATGATCCAGCACCTGATCGCGCCAGCGCGGCCGGCGCCGATACGTGGCACTGAGCGCCACCCCAGCCCGGGCCGCGGCGCAGAATAAGGTCGACTAGGTCGCCAAGGGTCTGGATACCTTCTTCCTTGAGCGACCGAGCAGTCTTGGGCCGGAACCACTGTGCCACCGGTTGCGCCCGGTTCGGCGTCGGCTTCGGTAGATCGGCCGCCGCGATGAGGATGTCGAGCGCCTTCTTCGTGATGGCGCCGCCTTGCCGCGCACCCTTCAGGATTTCGGCAAAGGCTGGGTTGTGCTCGATAGCGCGTTCGATGAGGGCGTTTCGCATGTCGATCAGCCAGCGCTCCAGGCCTTGCTCGACCTGCGGACTGTCCTCGGCGTAGTACAGGTCGGCGATGCGCTGGACTGGAATCTTCTGCACATAGGCGCGCAGGGCTGTGTAATCGGTGCGGTTGAAGGCCAATTCGGGCAGTGCGATGTCGGTATGCTGCACCATATTTACGCTCCCGGCGCTTCGGGTGGAGCCTCTGCCCGCGCTTCCCCCTGTTCATGGCGCAGGTCCGCCGTGAACGACTCGACGATAAGGCGAAGGATCAGCCACCAGGCATAGACACCATGCTCGCCTTCACACAGGCTACTGTCGGCCATGCCGTGCGCCACAGCATTGCGCAGGTTCGGTCCTTCCTGCTCGCACATGATCGAGCGGATGGTGAAGGTGAGGTCGTCGTCGAACACCTCGATCATCTGCGGGCGCTGCACCAGGGTCGACAAGCCGGCCTCCATGTCGAGTCCGTCCGCATCATGTGTCGTCGTGTCGGGCTCCCGCGTCCTGCAGCGCGACCCGCACCATGTGTTCGAACTGCGGCACCAGGATGTGGATCGCCTGTACGTAATCGCCGCAGTACCCCGCATACAGTCCCTTGGCCACGACGTCGACGCGGTCGCGCGGCACGAGGCCGGCGTTCGCCGCCAGATGGAGGAAGTCGAGCGGAGTCAGGTAGGACTCCAGCTGCATCGCCTGCAGCGCGGGCCTGATCATGCCGTACGCCGTCATCGCCGCGATCTCGCAGCAGGCTTTGGTGGCGCGGGCGGCCACTTGGGACGCTTCCGCGGCGGCGCCATTGTCGGCACCGAAGCGTCGAGCGATCGCCCGGCCGTCGCCGGCGAGCGTGACGCCACCGAACAGCCGCCCGACAAGGCTCTGGTTGACCAGCTGCTGCGCCTCCTGATAAAGCGATTCGCGCTTCGGGAAAGGGTGGAGGGTACAGAACGCCAGCAGGGCATTCATTGGCGTTTTTCCCTGTACGCGCTGCACTGCGTGTCGAACAAAGTCCGTCAGGTCGATCCTCGGACCGGGGATGCCGCGCGATCTCACGCCAGCGCCGGCCGTCCGGCTCTGGCCACGCTTGACCCGGGAGCTCGGCGATGATTTGCCTCCACGCGGTGCGCGACCCGGTGCGCGCTAGCGTCCGTTGAAGAAAAAGTGCCCCATCTTGTGAAGTAAAAATGCCGCACGGCGGCGGCAGGGCGCTTCGGCCGACCGCCGACGAACAACCGAGACCAACCCAGAGCCGAACTTCAGACGGGTCGTTCGTACTGGGCTTGAAGGTCGGCGATCAAAGATACAAGGCCCCTCGACCGAAAGGCCAACGAAGGTTTCACTCTCGATTGTGAGTTGTCCTCCAGGACCTACCGCCGCCCACTGATGAATGTCCTGGGAGCCTGCTACACAATTCCATTGGTCTCGAACGGCGTATCGAAGATCATCCAATGCCCTTTTTCAAACGAGCGAAGGCGACTTCGTCGTATTCATCTCCAACTACCATTTTTCGCTTGCATAGGTTGTGTTCCATAATGCGCTGCGAGGATTCGAACGTCTGCTCCTGGCCCAGGCTGTGTAAAAACAGAGGTCCAGGTAAACGGAACCGGTCCAGTAAACGTTGAGCCAATATCTCATCAATACGGATGCGACATGAAGCGCTTTATCGAAGGCGAGGATCGAGGACAAGGTCTCCCATGCGTTAATGGACAGACACGGGCTGCGGCCGGTTGCTTACGAGCTCTGGCGACGGTACGTCGGATATTGGTAAAACTGTTTCCGTTGCCACTTGTGTAGGCCTAATCTGCGAACAGCGTCGAGATAATCGACCGAATCCACACGTTCGGCTCGTCCTTGTGGAACTTCCGATGCCAGTGCTGCTTCAGGTCGAATTGCGGAATTTCCAACGGCGGCTGAATCAGGCGGATGTTCGCGACTTGCGCGAATGACGCTCCGACTGCATGCGGCACCGTCACAAGCAGATCGGTGGAGGCGATGATGAAGGGAATCGACATGAAGTGCGGCGTCGACAATACGACGCGCCGCTCGATCTTGTGCTTCGCCAGCAACTGCTCGAAGATTTCCTGGCTTCGTCCTTCGGCGCGGATGACAGCGTGACCGAAGCGCAGGAAATCCTCCATCGATATCCGTTCTCCCTTGATTCTGTGCTTGGCGTTGAGCAGGCTGATGAAAGAGTGCGTGAACAGGCGTTGCTGGAAGAAGTTGCGGGCCTTCAAATCCGGGAAATAGCCGATCGCGAGGTCGATCTCTCCGGATTCCAGTCCCGCCGCGATCTCCTCCGGCGGCAGCGTGACCGAGCGCACTGTGGCGTACGGCGCATGTGTCTGCAGATACGCCAGCAACTTGGGCAGGAAGGTCATTTCGCCGATATCGGACAGCGCGAACGTAAACCTGCGCGTCGTCGATGCGGGTCGAAGCGCGCACTCGCCAGCACGTCGGCTTTCACCCGCGTCAGGATATCCCGTGTCGGTCCCAGCAGTGCGACAGCGCGCGGCGTTGGCGACATGCCATGTGAGCCGCGCACGAACAATTGATCGCCCAGCGCTGCACGCAGCTTGTTCAGGGCAATGCTTACCTTGGGCTGGCTCCACCCGAGGCGCAGCGCAGCGCGGCTGACGCTGCGCTCCTCCGCGATCGCCAGCACGACCGGCAGCAGGTTGAGGTCGAGCTCAGTTTCCATGCTCATATCTAGATTTCGAATAAACGTTATTCCATGAATTGCCTCTAGATATAACACAAACGACCTATGATTGCATGACTGTTGTACCGATATCGTCAGGACCCGGTTCAGTAAGCGGGCTACGAAGTAGACCAGACAAGACGCTGCATAACAGATAACAGGAAAGGAGACGAACATGTTCCCACTCAACCAATGGTACGTCGCCGGGTTTTCATGGGAGTTGCAGGACAAGCCGCTGGCCAGGACGCTGCTGAACCAGAACGTCGTGATGTTCCGTACCGGCGCCGGTGTCGCCGCCGCGCTCGAGGACCGTTGCTGCCACAAGTCGCTGCCACTGTCCTGCGGAACGGTCGAGAACCGTGGCGTGCGTTGTGGCTATCACGGCCTGCTGTTCGCGCCGGACGGCGCGTGTGTGGAGATCCCGGGACAGGAGCGTATTCCGGCCAAGGCGAGGGTCAAGTCGTATACGCTGGTCGAGAAGGATCGGATCCTGTGGATCTGGATGCCGCTGGAGGAGGGCGGCTTGCCGACCGACGATGCGCCGGACTATTGGGTGCACAACGATCCACGCTATACGGTCAAGGGCGACGTGTTCCACTACGACGCACCCTGGCAGCTGATTCACGACAACCTGCTCGATCTTAGCCATCTCGGTTATGTGCACCTGAAGACCATCGGCGGTAACGCAGCGATTCACATGAACGCGCAGCTGAAGGTGGAAGGCAGCGGCGATCAGGTCCGCGTGCTTCGCTACATGCCCGACTCGGCGCCGCCGCCCACTTACCTCGGCGCCTGGCCCTTCAAGGACAAGATCGACCGCTGGCAGGAAGTCGAATTCAACGTCAGCCACCTGAACATCTGGACAGGCGGCGCCGATGTCGGCACCGAAGACATGAGCGATCCCCAGCGCGGCGGCTTCCACATGCGCGGCTTCCATGCGGTCACGCCGGAAACCGATACCACGGCCCACTACATGTGGACCATGGCGTCGAACCATCACCCGGACAAGCCGGACGTCAGCCGGATTGTCTACGAGCAAACGGCCCTGACGTTCCACGAAGACAAAGTCGTTATCGAAGCCCAATACGAGAATCTGAAACGTCACCCCGGTGCGGCCCAGATCGACATCCACGTCGACGTTGGCCCGAACCGCGCCCGTCGGGTCATCGAACGTTTGGTCAAGCAGCAAATCCAGACAGTCGCGGCCTCTCCCGCACCGGAACAGCAAGGCCGCACTGTAGTCGCCGCACCGGCCCGTGCCGGCCAGGCCTGATCGTGCTCGTTCGCCCAACGGTATCGCACAGGTAATCCCTCGCTCACACGTTCACCCATGACCATCCATACCACCATCCAGGCGAAGGTGCTCGCAAAACGTCCGGAAGCGGAAGACATCGTCGAGTTTCGAGCTCGCCAGCGTCGATGGCGCGCCGCTTCCGCCATTTTCGGCCGGCTCGCACATCGACGTGCAGGTCGCCCCCGGCCTGGTCCGTCAATATTCGCTCTGCAACGATCCGTCCGAGCGTCACCGCTATCTGATCGCAGTCCTGCGCGATCCCAATTCTCGCGGCGGTTCCCGGGCCATCCATGACAGTGTCAACGTCGGCGACATCGTGCAAATCAGTGCGCCCAAGAACCACTTTCCGCTGGCGCCGGCGTCCCGTTACCTGCTGCTCGCCGGCGGTATCGGGGTTACGCCAATCCTTTGCATGGCGGAGCGGCTGGCCAACGGCGATGCCGACTTCACGATGCACTATTGCACGCGGTCGCGGTCACGCACCGCATTCAGGCAACGCATCCTTGAGTCGTCATTCGCCGGGCGGGTGCAGTTCCACCATGACGACGACGCCGACGTGGAGAAATTCGACATTGGTGCAGTCTTGCGAGCCGCTACGCCAACCACCCACTTGTACGTTTGCGGACCGGCTGGTTTCATCGATGCCGTCACGAGTGCAGCGAAGGCGCATGGATGGACGGGCGATCGCGTGCACCTCGAGTATTTCGGCGCTGCGCCGCAGAAGGACAGCGCCGATGGATCGTTCGAAGTCAGGATCGCCAGCACCGGGCAGGTCATCGGCGTGCCGGCCGGCGTGTCGGTGACACAGGCTCTCGAGACACACGGCATTGCCATTCCCACCTCCTGCGAACAAGGCGTGTGCGGTACTTGTGTCACGAGGGTGCTCGAGGGAAAACCGGAGCACCGCGACCATTACTTGACCGATGAGGAGCATGCCGCGAACGACCAGTTCACGCCGTGTTGTTCACGTGCCAAGACGCCGTCACTACTCCTCGACTTGTAAGCGGCCGCCGGGCCGCCTACGGGCCTGCGCGAGAACATCGCCTGCTCGCCGTCATGTCGCGCTCGAGCAAGCTATGTCTCGCTCAGGATAGTCGGAAACGATGGTTCGATTACGCTGAGGGAATCTGAAGGATCGCGCCGCCGCCATCGTCTATCCAGCCAGCGAAGCGGCCCGCGTAAAGATCGCCATTTGTACTCTAGTCACCGAAGGAAGCTCATATGAATACCCCAAAAAAATGGATTCGTCAGGAAATCGAATGCCCTGGATCCCCATAAGGATTACGTGCGGATCTGGCAGTTGTGCAGCGGCTACGGCGGCAACGATTTTATCAACAACCTGATGTACACCCTTACCTTCCCCAATTTCATCGTATCCGATTACGGGTCGGAGGTCGTCTGGCGTGACGACGGCGGCAAGGTCCTGCACCGGGCAGGGTCCCGTGTGGAACAAACGCAGAATGCGAACGCGTTGTGGTGGTGGTATGGCCCGCACGACGAACGTACCAAGAAGTCGGTCGACAGCATCAACAGGCTCCATGCGTACTGGGCCGGCAAATATCCCGGCGTGTTTTCGCACAATGTGGACTATGTCTACGTCTTCGCCTATACGGCCGTGGCCATGCATCGCCTGCGGCTGCAGATGGGCGCCCCCGGGATCTCGGAAAAAGAACAAATCGCAGCGCATAAGTTTTGGGGTGAAATGTCCAAGCTCTTCGTCGCCGAGAACAATGTTCCGATTCATGGCTATCCGGACGACTTCGCAGGACTGGTGAAACTCTGCGAGGACTACGAAAATACCCCACGTCCCAAGCCTGAGCGTACGAACCTTGTCACGACCGCGATTCACGAACAGTTCGTGTTCCGCTTCTTCCCCGAAGAACTGCATTGGCTTGGCCACCAGCTTGGTGCGGAGCTTGACGCTGCCGACGACGCTCGAGGCGGCGTCGATCGATGCACCGTATCCACCGGCAAAGGAAGTCCTGCCGAAATTCATGGGTTTGATATTCTGGTATCTCGAGAATATGCTGGACGATCCGCCACGCAGCTATATCGAAGAGCGGGAAGCGATGAGCGACCAGGCCCGCGAGAACCTGAAAGCCACGATTAAGGAGATGGACAGGAAATTTGCTCCGCATTTCGTGTCCAAATATAAGGACGATCCGAAATTCATGGGCTGCCCGTTCCATGCTGCCATGGGTGCAGAAACGAAGACCTCTCCCACCCCTGTGGATATCGACAAGATCGAGGCAACCGCCATCGGTGATGCCAAGTAAATAGTTTCACGACCGTCGGCCCTTCGATACCCGCATGAACCGAAGGGCCGAATGAATTCTCATCCTGCGTTACAGGGACTCAGTTGCGCCGGTATCGCATGGCACCAGGATCGTGGCCGTCAAGCCGCCACCAGCGCGGTTGGCCAGCCTCACGTCGCCATCCATGCCCTGCACGAGCCAGCGGGCGATACCCAGACCCAGGCCAGTTCCGCCGTGGTTGCGGTGGCGGCCGTGGTCGAGACGAACGTACGGCGTGAATAGCTTCGCAAGCGCTTCGTCGGGCACGCCCGGCCCCCGGTCGCGCACCTCGATCGCGACCTGTTCGTTCACTGTAAGCACGTTGATTTCCACTTCTTCGCCGTAGTGCAGGGCGTTGTCCAGCAAATTGCCGATCGCTCGCTTGAGCGCGAACGGCTTGGCGCGCACACGCAGGTCCGTGCCGCCGTAGCGCACGACGTGGCCCGCAAGGCGGACGTCACGCACCATGCGGACCAGCAGCGTGTGCAGTCCGACGGACGTGGAGTTCTCGTGGATGCTGCTGTCACGGACGTTCTGTAGGGCCGCCTTGAGCATCATG
>NZ_CDRNIL010000121.1:0-5494 GCF_977014125.1 Massilia phosphatilytica | reverse complement strand
AAACGGAGGAGTTAGTTGGATGATCCAGCACCTGGTCGTCGGCTTGCCGCGTCGCCGCCTCGTCCAGGCGCGACGTAAAGATGCACACGACGGCGGCGAGGAACTGAAGGTAGGTCGCGAGCTCCTCGTTCAGGGCCAGCACGGTGGCGTCCTGCGCCGGCTGGGGCGCGGGCGCCGGCGCCGCGCGGAACCAGCGCCGTCGCGCGGGCGCGGGCGGTGGCGGCAGCAGCGCGCGGTGGCTGTCGTACAACGCCGCGGCCGTGGGCGGGACGCTGGCGATGCGGTGCACCTGCAGCAGCAAGGCCGAGCGGTCGGGGGACGGCGGCAACCGCTCCGCCACCGTGCGGAACGCCGCGACCTTGGCGCCGATCTCCGCCTCGACCAGCCGCCTGGCCACGTCGCCCAGTGCGACGGGCGCACTGCCGCCCGCGTCCTTGGCGGCCCGCACCAGGTCCCGCAAGGTCCGGACGAGCTCGCGCGCCAGTCCGGCCGACATGACGTGGCACAGGGCCTGGAACTGGACCGGCAGCGCCACGATGCGCTCCTCCAGCAGGCGCCGCGATTGGGTGAACCGCAGATGGTCCACGATGACCACGTCGTCGAACGCGGAGTCGAAGGCATCGCGGAACGGGAGTCCGCGGCGCTCGAACTGGCTCATCGCGTTTTCGGAGACGGACACGAGGAAGAACACGTTGTAGACGCCGAACACGACCTTGATGTCGTTGAGGAAGCGCTGCGCTTTCTCGTCCGATTCGATCTTGTCGAGTTCATCGATGCCGATCACGACGGTGTCGCGCGCGGCGACCTTGGCGAGGAACCGTTTGTAGGCGTCGACCAGTTCAGGCAGGGTGAGTTGCTGCTGCGCGAGCGAGCGGGCCTGCGTGAGCGAGCCTTCGACGCCCAGCGGCATCTTCAGCGCGCCGGTCCAGCCCAGCGTATAGCTCTGCTGGAACTTGATCTCCTGCAGCCAGTTCAATGCTTCCTGCACGATGTCCGACGGCGGCAACGCGTCGGCCTGCGGCGTCAACGCCCGGCGGATCGAGGCATGCCAGCGCAGCAGCGGGCGCCAGGGCAGCTCGAACCTGCGTGGCGCGTCCTCGGCGGGAGACGGGTTCGCGGCCGGGGCGCGGGCGGGCATGGTCCGGTGCGCCCGGATCGTCACCGCCACCAGCGCCACCCCGCCGCCGCACAGCAGCGCGAGCGATGCGCCCAGCAGGCTGGCGGGCGTCAGGCCCAGCTCCGCGGCGACCGATGATTGCCGGGGCGGGGCGGCGCCGGCCGCTGCCGCCGCTGCGACGGGCGTCGCGGCCGGTACGGCGGCCGGCCCGTAGGCGCGTCCGATGGCCCAGGCGACGCCGATGCTCCAGACGATCGCGCCGGCGAGCAAGGCCGTCAATGCCCCGGTGAACAAGGCGCGCCAGACCTCGGCCCCCGAGGCGGCCGCCGGCGCCACATGCCGTTTCCAGTCGGTGCGCTCGTAGCCGGGCGCCAGGCGTTCGATGGTGCGGTGGCACAGCGAGGCGAACAGATGCAGCAGGAAATCCCGCGTCTGGTAATCGACCGGCGCGGCGGTCAGCACGGTCAGGACGTCGCGGTTTCCCAGCCGGGTCTGGCGGTCGTCGCAGACCCACTGCAGCAGGGTGGACTTGCCCGCGCCCCGCGGGCCGGCCACGCCGATGGCCCCGCCGGTGAGGTTGTCCAGCATGAACATCAGGTTGGCGTAGGCGGGCGTGCGAACCATCTGGCTGCGCTGGATGGCCGCCTCCAGCGTGGAGTCAGTGACAAAACCGTGCTCCGTCCGGTAGACGGGACGGAGCCGCTCGTTGATGACCTTGCGCCAGACGTGCGCCGCCGCGTCGACGCCGCGCTGCCGCAACTTGAGCTTGATGGCGTCGATCCGGGCCTGGGTCCCGGCGATGTCGAGGGTGCCGCGCAAACTGTCCTGCTCTTTCTTGACGTTGGCGTCATGGCGGGACGAAAACCAGATCCAGATGGCGTGGACGGCGCCGATCACGGCCGCGATGCCGGCCACCAGCGGCCAGCCGCCGGCCGCGAGCAGCGTGCGCCAGGGCAGTCCGAAGCTGGTGAAAAACAGGGCGTTGATCGGATAGACGACCGCGAAGGCCAGCCACCACAGCACGACCAGCGTGCCGCTGGCGTAGTACACGATGGCGAAACCGAGCGGCTTCTTCCAGTCGGCCGAGCGGACCTTCTCGCTGTCGTCGGCGCGCTGCTTCAGCAATTCGTTCCACGTCGCGAACTCGTCGCGCGCGGCATCTTCGATCTCGCCGCGGCCTTTCAGCACCGCTTGCAGCACGCGTTGCTTCGGCGCGTCCTCGAGCCCGTCGACGGCGTCGGCGATGTCCTGGTTCGCCTTCTTCGCATCCTCGACAACGCCAAGCAATAAATCGTCGCTCCACTGGCCGGCCATGGGTTGCCTCCCGAAGTTGGTGCTGCGTGATGGGCGGATTCATCTGTCGCACGGGGGGCGGCGCCGATGTTGTTTGACCCTGGACGGATGGGCAACTATCATTACGGAAACTTACGAGGCCCACGCCGCACCGCCATGTCCGATCCCCGTTCCGACCGCTTCGTCCGCGCCTACCTCAAGACGCGCCACCTCGTCCTGCTCGTCGAACTGGGCCGGCACGGGTCGATCATGCAGGCCGCCCAGGCCGCGAACCTGACCCAGCCGGCCGCGTCGAAGCTCCTCGGCGAGCTGGAACACGCGCTGGGCGTGACGCTGTTCGAGCGCCTGCCGCGCGGCGTCGAACCGACGTGGTACGGCAAGGTGCTGATCCGCCGCGCCGGCGCCTCGCTGGCGGAGATGGACGCCGCCTACCAGGAAGTGATGGAACTGATGTCCGGCCTGCGCGGCCGGGTCGCGGTCGGCGCCATCCTGACGCCGTCGACGACGCTGGTGCCCGCCGCCGTCACCCTGCTCAAGACGCGGCATGCGCGCCTGAACGTGTCGATCGAAGTCAACAGCAGCAAGCAGACTGGTCGAGCACCTGCGCGCGGGCGACCTGGACATCGTGATCGGCCGCGTGGTCGACGGCGCCATCGCCGACGAATTCCATTTCGAGCCGATCACCGACGAGCCGCACTGTCTGATCGTGCGTGCCGGCCACCCGCTGCTGGGCGCGCGCGGCCTCGACCTGGCCGACCTGGCGCGCCAGGCGTGCATCGTGCCGCCGGCCGGCAGCATGGTGCGCGACCGGATCGCGGCGCTGTTCCTCACACAGGGGCTGGAGCAGCCGGCGGAGACGGTGTCGACGGCCGAGCTCCCGGTCGTCACGACCCTGCTGCTCGGCAGCGACATGGTGGCGCCGATGTCGGTGGAACTCGTCAAGCCGTACCTGGACAACGGCTTGCTGGCCGTGCTGCCGTACGAGCTGAACCTGCGCATGGACGTCTACGGCATCATCACCCGGCGCCACCACCAGCTGTCGCCGGCGGCGGAAGCGATGCTGGGCGCGCTGCGCGAGTCGGCCACACGCCCCAAGCCGACGGCGCGCGTCACGTATATCAAATCGGGATAGCAGGGCGCGCACACGCGATGGCCCGGCGCGGCGCGTAACGGGTAGCATGGCGCCATGAATACCTGCGCGCCGACTTCAAGCCGCCGCCTGCTCGGCATCGACTGGGGCACGAGCAACCGCCGCGCCTATCTCGTCGATGCGGCAGGCAGCCGCCTGGCCGAACGGGCCGACGACCAGGGCATGCTGGCAGCGCGGCCCGACTTTGCCGGTTCGTTTGCACGGCTGCTGGCGGCCATGGATGTCGGCGCCGACGTCCCCGTCGTCGCCTCCGGCATGGTGGGCAGCGCCCAGGGCTGGCGCGACATCCCTTACCTCGACATCGGCGTGCCGCTGGAAGCGTTGCCGGACCGCCTCGTCCGCATCGACGATCCGCGCGCCGGGCGGTCCTGCCTGATCGTTCCCGGCTACGCCCAGCGCGGCGCGCACGTCGACGTGATGCGGGGCGAGGAAACCCAGCTGCTGGGCGCCGTGGCGCTGGGCCGGCGCGACGGCTGGTTCGTCCTGCCCGGCACGCACAGCAAATGGGTGCTCGTCGAAGACGGCGTCGTGCGCCGCATCGTCACGTTCATGACGGGCGAGCTGTTCGCGACGCTGTCCGCGCATGGCACGCTGGCGCCGCTGATGGCGGGCGCGGACGACGACGCGGCCTTCGGCGCCGGCCTGGATGAGGCCCGCCGCGGCGCGCCGCTGTCGAACGCGCTGTTCGGCGTGCGGGCCCGCGTCGTCACGGGCGCCATGCCCGGCGCGCAGGCGCGGTCGTTCGTGAGCGGCCTGCTCGTCGGCGCGGAATTCGTCGCGGCCGGGCGCGCCGCGCCGCTCACCTGCATCGGATCGCCGAACCTGCAGGCCCGCTATGCGCGCGCGGCCGGCCATTTCGGCGTGACGCTCGCCGGACTCGATCCGGACCGCGTGTATTGCGCCGCGCTCGCGCGCTTCCTGGACCGGATACCCTCATGAATCTCCCCGACCTGCCTCTCGTCGCCATCCTGCGCGGCCTCGACCCCAAGGACGCCGCCACCGTCGGCCACGTGCTGTTCGATGCCGGCTGGCGCCTGCTCGAGGTGCCGCTGAACCGGCCGGGCGCGCTGGCCGCGATCCGCATCCTCGTCGACATGGCGCCGCCCGACGCCATCGTCGGCGGCGGCACGATGCTGAGCGTGGCCGACGTCGACGCCGTCGCGCACGCGGGCGGCCGCCTGTTCGTCGCGCCGAACTGCAATCCGGCCGTGATCGCGCATGCGCGCGCGGCTGGCATGCTGTGCGCGCCCGGTGTCGCGACGCCGACCGAGGCCTTCGCCGCGCTGGACGCGGGCGCATGCGCTGAAACTGTTCCCGGCCGAGTCGATCGGACCCGCGGGCCTGAGGGCGATGACATCCGTGCTGCCCGCCGGGACGCCGCTGTGGCCCGTGGGCGGCGTGACGCCCGGAACAGATCCCCACGTGGAGGGCGGCAGGGGCGACGGGGGCGGGGATCGGCGGCCAGCTGTTTGCGCCGGGTGCGGCCCCGGATGCCCTGGCGGCGCGCGCGGCCGCGTTTGCGCTGGCCTGGCGCGGCTGAATCGGGGCCACGCTGCGCGTCGGACTGATAGAATGGGATGTCATTCTTCCTGAGCGCGACCCATGGCCCGACCCGACCGACACATCGCGCGCCAGACCTTCTGGCGCGACCCCGCCTTGCCGTTCATCGAAGCGCGTTGCGTGGCCGACGGGCGCGGCCTGAATTACGGGCGGCACTGGCACGAAACGCATTCCATCGGCGTCATCACGGGCGGCCGCAGCACCTATGTCAACGGGGCGCATGCGGAGGTGGTGGAGCAGGGCGCCGTCGTCGTCGTCAATCCAGGCGCCGTCCACGGCTGCAATCCGGTGGGCGACGCGAGGTGCTGGATCATCCAACTAACTCCTCCGTTTTAACCTTAGCAATACGTAACTGAACGAAGTAAGATCAACAT
>NZ_CDRNIL010000120.1:0-14676 GCF_977014125.1 Massilia phosphatilytica | reverse complement strand
GCTGTCGCAGGACATGCACCGGGACAAGGAGCAGAGCGCCATCCTGCGGTTCATGGCGACGGAGTACGTCTACCTGGAACTCGACGTCGAGACCATGGTGAACCGGCTCGGCGTCGGCCGCAACAAGATCAACGAGATCCTCAAGGCGGAGCTGGGCTACACGTTCTCCACGTACCTGAACAAACTGCGCCTGACCGAGGCCGCCCGCCTGCTGGGCGAGAAGGAAGACACCAGCGTGGCGGAGATCGCCTATTCGGTGGGTTACCGCAACGTGTCCTACTTCAACAAGCTCTTCAAGGAAGAGTACGGCTGCACGCCCAAGACGTTCCGCAAGCTGCGTGGCGACACGCCGGCCGACGCCGGATCGTAACACCGCTGCCGCCCGCGCCCTGCGGGATTTCGCCGGCCGGTTGACGGATTTCGTCTGCGGCCCGGCCTGGTGCGCGTTCGTAGAATGGTGCCGTCGCCTGAGCCGACAGCGGCGACGTTCGGCCCGCCGGCCGCGGGCGCGGCGCCGGCACCTCGTCCCACCGAACATCGTTGTCATCATCTTCGCCGTCGCGACGTCGCGGTGCACCTGCGTGAAGCCCCAGTAATAATGGTCCGGGTCGGCCAGGTAGGCGCGCGAGGCGCTGCTCAACGAGAAGGTCGGGAGGCCGCCGCGCAGGTCCACCGCCTGCCCCGGCACCCAGCCGCCCAGGCCGACCGTGTTGTCGTAGCCGGCGGTCTTCGCCTGCACGTGCTGCAGGTCGGCCTTGAAGGTCCACGCGTCGCTGGCGCGCGCCACGTGCCCGACCACGACAGGTCGCGCGTGTCCGAGTCGCGGCCGCTCGAGCGCGCGTCGGTGCCGAAGCCGAGGCCCGTGCCGAAGCCCGGGCCGCCGTTGGTCGCATCGTGCAGCGTGCCGGTCAACAGGGCGCCGCGGTCGTCGAACGTGGCGCCCGGGTCCAGCGACACGGTGGCTGGATTGGTCCCGCCGAAATACGAGTTCTCGCCCGTGTGCATCTTGTACTTCGAGCGCAGGAACGTCAGGTACGACATCAGGTTGCCCTTCTTCCACTGCACCGCGCCATACAGGCCGTCGCGGGTGCGCTCGAAGGTGTTCTGGCCCCAGCCGGCGCCCGCCGTGATCCAGCGCCGCGTGCTGTCGCCGGCGACGAGGTCGTCGCGCGAGATGTAGGGGCTGATCGACAGGCTGTCGCTCTGGGTCTCGATCTTCGAATGCGCGAGGTCGATCAGCACGCCGACCTGGCCGAAGCGCGTGTCCCAGCGGTCCGAATACAGGCCGGACAGCGATGGCGGCGACGTCTTCTTGCGCAGCGACGAGCCCGAGACGTCGGTCGAGAACGCGAACTTGCGGCCTTTCGAATCGAACGGCAGCGCGGTACGCAGGTTCACCAGGCCGCCGATACCGCCCTCGATCTGTTCCTGCGGACGGGTTCTTCTTGTAGATGTCCTTGACGGGCGATCAGCTCCGGCGGCACGTCCTCGAAGCTCAGCGCGCGCCCCCCATTGGCGGAAAACGCGTCGCGGCCGTTGAATTCCGAGCGCACCTGCCCCGCCCCGAGCCCGCGGATCGACACGGCGGCGCCTTCGGCGGCGAAGTGGGCGATGCCGTCGCCCACGCCCTGCGGCCGGTCGACGCGGTTCAGCGTGCGGTCGATCGTCACGCCGACCACGCGCTGCAGCACCTCCGTCACCGACTTGTCGGGCAGTTTGCCGATGTCGTCGGCGACCACCGAGTCGACGATCTCGTCGGAATTCTTCTTGATGTTCTGGGCCGACTCCAGCGCCCCGCGCTGGCCGTGGACCACCACGGTCGTCGTTTCGCTCTGCGCGAACGCGGCGCCGCTCGCCATCAGGACGAGCTGCGCGACACCGATGGCGATCGCTGTCTTGTTCGTATTCTTCACGTTGTTCCGTCTCCGTTTTCGTCTTGGATGAAGTCGCGGCCGCGGCGCCAGTGTGCCGCGCGCCGCGTCGGATCGGTCGCATGCCGATCCATTTCATTCTGCGTGCCGCGCCGTCGCGCGACAATGACGAATTTCCTCAAACACCCAATGAAAACAAGGGGCCGTTCATGGCGCCGCGGCGCAAAAAAGGGCGGCCGAGGCCGCCCCGAACCCACTCGATCGCGGGGAGGAGATGATGACAACGATGTTCGGTGGGACGAGGTGCCGGCGCCGCGCCCGCGGCCGCGCGGGCCGAACGTCGCCGCTGTCGGCTCAGGCGACGGCACCATTCTACGAACGCGCGCCCGGCCGGGCCACAACGAAATCCGTCAACCGGCCGGCGAAATCCCGCAGGGCGCGGGCGGCAGCGGTGTTACGATCCGGCGTCGGCCGGCGTGTCGCCACGCAGCTTGCGGAACGTCTTGGGCGTGCAGCCGTACTCTTCCTTGAAGAGCTTGTTGAAGTAGGACACGTTGCGGTAACCCACCGAATAGGCGATCTCCGCCACGCTGGTGTCTTCCTTCTCGCCCAGCAGGCGGGCGGCCTCGGTCAGGCGCAGTTTGTTCAGGTACGTGGAGAACGTGTAGCCCAGCTCCGCCTTGAGGATCTCGTTGATCTTGTTGCGGCCGACGCCGAGCCGGTTCACCATGGTCTCGACGTCGAGTTCCGGGTTGACGTACTCCGTCGCCATGAACCGCAGGATGGCGCTCTGCTCCTTGTCCCGGTGCATGTCCTGCGACAGCTGCTGGTAGGCGACAAGGGGAATGTCCCGGCGCATCTTGTCCTTCACCTCGCCGAGCAGGGCCCGGGTATGGCGCCGGAAGAACCACACGCCATACGCGGGCCAGGCGATGAGCATGAACAGCGCGAACAGGTACAGGTAGCGCATGTCGCGGCCGAGCAGGGTCAATTGCCTGACCTGGACCTTGGACACGGTGTCGAACGGACTCTGGAACGTGCTGCCGAACGAGAGCTTGGCGATCTTGTCCAGCCGGTAGTCCTGGCGCGACAGATTCAGCTTGTACGTGTCGTACCACCACTGGTCGGTCCGCAAATGCGCCAGGTCGAGTTCGATATGCTCGCCGTTCTCGTTACAAAAGAAGTAGGCATAAGGCAAGCGATAGGTGTCGGGTTTGCCCAGGACGGACACCTGGTCCTCGAACATGACGAGGCCGAACGCCAGCGTATTGGCCGGCGTGCACTTGACGTCGAAGGCAACGGCGCTGTAGCGCGACAGGTCAACGAACGCGGGCTTGCCGGCGCGATCGCGAAACGCCAGTTCCACTTTCGCGAACGGGTAATACGCGGCCTTCACGACCTTGAATTCGAAGCTCAGCGTGGCGGCATCGTCCGTCATCCTGACCGTCGAGCGCCCGTTGAACGGTATGTCGGAGCTGGCTTCGCTCCGCCACCGCAAGCCGCTGTCGGCGGCAGGCAACAGGGCCAGGTGAATATAGGTGCAGCGCAGGCAGACACTGCCGATGAGAACGCTCGCCACCACCAGGCAAAGCAACCATGCAATTGCCTTGTTATAAAAACTCTGCATTACGTATTGCAATCTCGACAAACACTCATTGACAGGCGCCGTCTGCGACGCCATGCCGGCCGGATGACCGTTATCGTCAATATAATGACAGGTGGCAGGTGTTTTTGTCGAGCAGCGAGCCTGGCGCGCCGGCCGGCGTCGCGTGCGCTACGATGCCAGCGCGGGCTCCGCGGCGGTGCTGCCGGCAGGCGCCGCCGCGCCGCGCCGCAAGCGTTCCTGGTATTCCCTCGGGGTACAGCCGAGCTCGCGCTTGAACACCGCGAGCAGATACTGCACCGTAGTAAAACCACAACGGTGCGCCACCTCGGTCACGCTGCATTCGCCGCGCGCCAGCAGCGCCGTCGCCGCGTCGAGCTTGAACCGCAGGATCTCGTCGTGCACGCTGCACCCCAACGCCTGCTGAAAATGGAACTCCAGGGTGGACCGGGACACGCCCACGTAGTCGGCCACCTGGTCGCCCTTGATCCCCTGGCACGCGTACTGGCGGATGAAATGCCGGGCGCGCATGACGCGCGGGTCCTTGATGGGCTGGTGCCCGCTCGAACCGAGCACATTGATCCCGGCCGGCGGCACGAGGATGCGCTTGCACTCCAGATAAGTGCCATCGATCAGCTGGTGCAAGATGCGGGCCGCGGTCCGCCCGATCTCGTTGGCACCCTGGATGACCGAACTGAGCGGCACACACGACAGCATGCGCGCGATGGGATCGTTGTCGATGCCGACCACGGCCACCTGCTCCGGCGCCGAAATATTAGCAACCTGGCAAGCCTGCAACAGTTGCCGGGCGCGCGCATCGGTGACGGCGATGATGCCGACGGGCTTCGGCAGGCTGCGCAGCCATTCGACCTGGCGCGCGACGGTCTCGTCCCAGGACAGCCCCTGCGCGTCTTCGCCGCGGTAGATCTCGACGTCGAATTTGTCGCGCTGCATCAGGCTGCGGAACGCCTTTTCGCGCTCCTGCGCCCAACGGTTTTCCATCGCGTCCGGCAAGGAAAACAGGGCGAAACTGCGCAGGCCCACATCGATCAGGTGCGTGTACGCAAGGTTGACGAGCTTGAAATTATCGGTCGCGACATAGGGTACATCGGCCGGATAATCGGCTTCGTCCGCGTACGATCCGCCCACGCCGACGACCGGAATGTGGCTTTTGGACAAGGCCCGCTCCACCGCCGGATCGTCAAAATCGGCGATGATCCCATCCCCTTCCCAGCGCGCGAGGCTGGGAAGGCGCAGACGGAAGTCGTCTTCCACGAACAGTTCCCACGCTGCCCGCTTGCTCGCGAGATAGGCGGCAATGCCCGCGATCACCTCGCGGTCGAACATTTTGTTGGCGTTGAATAACAAAGCAATACGATGCGCTTTCGTGACTTGCATATGCGGTTGTCTCCACGTTGCATCCTGTTCGGACGTCTGTTTGTGCGTCGCGTGCCGGGATGCCGGGGGAGCCGACCGCGTGCACGTACGCCGCAAAGTATATGGATCGGCGACCGAAACCCACGTGCAGTATTCTTTTCGATTCCTACGACGATGCGAAAAGTTGAAGTTTCGCGTACAAAAAATGTTATTTGGGCCGGGGGAACGGCGTGGCCCGCGCGCCGGCCATCCACCGGCGCGCGTTCCAGGAGTTTCCTGAGGGATAGCGTGGCGGTGGCCACCGGCGCGACGGCATCGGCCGGCCGGGTCGACCTCGACCTTGCTGTCGATGGCGATGGATTTGACGAAACCGCTGACGTGGAACCGACCGGCACGACATCGACGCGACGTGTGCAAATGACAACGAACGTCGCCAGGTCACGGGCAGACCGGCAGTGTCCGGCACCGTCCGGCAGGGGGCGGGGCTGCGGTCATTCGGGAGGGAAATGGAAAGGAGATCGTGAGGCGAGGACGTGAGTCGAACGGACGTCTGAACGGCTTTGCAAGCCGTCGCATAACCGCTTTGCTACCTCGCCGAAGACGATAGTACGTTTACCGCTGCGTTCCATCCTGCGCTGCATCAAGCAATCTCGCGCCCGCGCGCGGCACCAAGCGGTGGAATCCTGGTCAAACGGCCATGTACCTTCGAAAGGAACCCGCACGCCATGAACATTCTGTCCGAGATCCCGCCGAGCGAGCAGCGGCGCGAAGCCAGCACGTGGCAGGGCGGGCCGCGGCCGCGTTATCCCGAGACCAGCGTCGAGCACGCCCACGTCGACCTGGCGCTGAACGCCGCGCTGGGCCGCGCGACCGGCTACGTCTCGCCGGCCGCGCTGGCCGGCGCCTGGTTCGACTGGGCCAGCCACCTGCTGCTGTCGCCCGCCAAGCAGATGGAGCTGGGCGTGCAGGCCGTGAGCAACTTGCAGCGCTGGCTGCAGTACAGCGCCAGCGCCATGTTCGGCACGCCGGCCGAGCCCGTCCAACCGCTGGCGCAGGACAAGCGTTTCGACGATCCGCTGGGCATGCGTGGCCCTGGAACCAGCTCAGCCAGGGCTTCCTGCTGTCGCAACAGTGGTGGCACCGCGCCACCAGCGGCGTGCGCGGCGTGTCGTCGCACCACGGCGACGTCGTCACCTTCGTCGCCCGGCAATTGCTGGACGGCGTCGCGCCGTCGAACTTCATCGCCACCAACCCGGTGGTGCAGCAGGTCACGTTTGCCAGCGGCGGCCAGAACCTCGTACAGCGGCCCGGCTTCGGCACCGACACGCGGCGCGCTGGCCGGCACGACGGCGCCCGTCAGCCACCGTCCCGGACGCGATGTCGCCGTCACGCCCGGCAAGGTCGTCATGGAAAACCACCTCGTCGAGCTGCTGCGCGACGATCCCGTCACGCCACAGGTCCACGCCGTGCCGCTGCTGGTCGTGCCGGCCTGGATCATGAAGTACTACATCCTCGACCTCTCCCCGCAGAACTCGCTCGTCCGCTACCTCGTCGAGCACGGCCATACGGTCTACATGATTTCATGGAAGAATCCGGGGGCCGACGACCGCGACCTGTCGCTGGAGGATTACCGCCGCCACGGCGTGATGGAGGCGCTGGCCACGGTCGTGCGCGAGACCGGCGCGCCCCAGGTCAACGCATGCGGCTATTGCCTGGGCGGCACGCTGCTGGCGATCGCCGCCGCGGCGATGGCGCGCGACGGCGACGAGCGGCTGGCCAGCATGACCCTGCTCGCCGCCCAGGTCGACTTCACCGAGCCGGGCGAGCTGTCGCTGTTCATCGACGAGAGCCAGGTCAGCTTTCTCGAAGCCGTGATGTGGCAGCAGGGCTACCTGGACACGCGACAGATGGCCGGCGCCTTCCAGCTGCTGCGCTCGAACGACCTGATCTGGTCGCGCCGCCTGCGCCACTACCTGCTCGACATTCCCGACAAGGACAACGACCTGGCCTCGTGGAATGCGGACGCGACCCGCATGCCCTTCCGCATGCATTCCCAATACCTGCGCAACCTGTTTTTGCAGAACAGCCTGGCCAGCGCGCGCTACCTCGTCGATGGGCGCCCCGTGTCGCTGACCGACATCCACGTCCCCATCCTCGCGGTCGGCACCATGACCGACCACGTGGCGCCGTGGCGTTCCGTCTACAAGATCATTCCGCTGAGCGACACGCAGGTGACATTCCTGCTCACCTCGGGCGGGCACAACGCCGGTGTCGTATCGCCACCGGGCAAGCTGGGCCGCAGCTACCAGATGAGTACGCACGAGCACGACGGTCCCTATGTCGATCCCGACAGCTGGCAATCCGAAACCCGTGTACGCGAAGGCAGCTGGTGGCCGGCCTGGGAGCACTGGCTGGCGCGGCTCGCCGGTCCGTGGGTGGCGCCGCCTCCCGAGGGCCGCACCCTGCGCGACGCCCCCGGCCACTACGTGCTGCAGCCATGAGCCTGGCCGACGGGCGCAGCGGCTGCGCACCCCGCCGCGGCGCGCTCCCGGCCATCGGCGCCCTTCCTCCGATGGGCGCGGTCCGGGGGGCGTCAGTCCGGCAAGGCGATGCTTGCCGTTCCCGGACAGACGTTGCGCGCAAATTCGCGCGAAAAATCGATGCAGCCGCCGTCCGCATAAATGCCGCGGCCATCGCGCAGGCGCGACATGCGCGCGACGACCGTTGCCAGCGCGGCAGGGTTGGCCGCCGTTTCCGCCACCTTCGCGTCAACGATCGCCTCGTTCATGCGCAGGTCGCCCTCCGCATCGACATAGGTGCCGTGGCGCCAGTGATACATTTCGAGGCACTTGGCGACCAGGCTGTAGGGCCGGTCGCGCTGCCAGAAATTGCTGAACAGGCCATTGCCGAGGTAAATCACCCACGAACCTTCATAGCCCGACGCATCGGACGACAGCGCATCCGGATTGCGGAACCAGACGCGATCGCCCGGCACGTAATAGCGCGGCGGCAGCGGCGCTTCGAGGGAACCGTACTCGACCAGGAAGACGTCGTGGAAGGCGCCCGACTGGATGGCACTCGTCTCCCACTGGCGCTGCAGGGCGGCCAGCAGCGGCGGATCGACCCGTTCGAGTTCGCGGGCAATCCCGAGCAGCATCACGTATTCGCTCGCACGGTAGCAGGAAAACGCGTACATCTGCCCATTGCCCGCGTCCGGCTGGGTGGCGAGCGTGAGCGCTTCGATCAACGGCTGCCCGGGCAGGATCGTGAAACCGCGGTCCTCGTCATACGTCCAGTGGCTCCGCGGGCGGTTCGCTTCGGCCGTACCGAACGCGAGCTGGGGTGGCACGCGCCGCGACGACGATGTTGCGGCGGATCGCGATGGCCGACAGGAACTCGGCGGCGCTCGCAAAACGCAGCGTGCGCGGCGCGGCGAGCAGCGCCAGCACGATTTCGCGTTCGAGGTGGACGAGATTCGCGGCCGTGTCGAGGCCGAGGTCGCGGCACAGGTTCAGCGTGTCGCCATCGTCGACGAGGGCGTGCGCGGCCTCCGTCGACAGCGCGAACCCGCGGCCGGGCCCGGTGGGGGCGAGATAAGGCAGTAAAGCGAGCTCATCCAGCTTGTCCAGTACCTTGCGGCGCTGCACCGGATCATCCGGGATGAGGTCAAGGCCACCTGTTTGCGGCGGGGCGAGTTCCGGGAACGCGGCTAACTTCACGGTGCAACGGCCTCTAAAAAAGGACGAGAGAAAGGGCAAGAAATGCTTCCGATACGCAACAATCACGGTACGCCGCGAAACTCAGGCGAAAATTAAGATGTCCGCCGCGAACATTACAGTTTGGAAAGGCTGAGCCTGTCTTGCATATCCCGTACCGCTTTTGACCGGGCTCAAACGCACCGGTCGACGCCGGAAGCCGTCCGTGCGGCCGCCCGCTGCCCAAAGCCCGGCGCCGGCCGGCGTCACCCCTCGAGCAGCGCGTCCAGCACGGTCCGATCCGTGTCACGGTTCAGCAACAGCCGCGCCTGCGCCGGCGTGACGAGGTGGACCGCCTGCGATTCCCCATCCCATCTGCGCCGGGTGGCCGCCGATCCGCCGCGCGACGTAGAAGCGCGTGAACGTCTGCGTGCGGGAAAAGTCGCCGAGCCAGGCCGTCAGTTCCACGTGCAGGCCGGATTCTTCCCAGACCTCGCGGATGGCGGTCGCCTGCAGCGTCAGCCCCGGTTCGACGCGCCCCTTGGGAAACGTCGGCCGTATAGCCGCCGAACGCGTTCGACGGCGCCACGAGCCAAGTCGGCCGTCCGCCTCGCGCACGACGGCGCCGGCCGCCGCGTGCCTGCCGGCCGGCAGCACGAAAGGTGGTTCGTCGAACGCCGGCGCGGCGCCCGTGCGGCGGCAGGCGTCGTCGACGGTCGCCCGCGCGCACGGGGCCAGCGGCACGCCGTCCAGCATGCCGGCGCACACGCTGCCGGGCACGAAGGTCAGCGCGGCCTGCGGATCGGCCAGGCCGTCGAGGTTCGCTTCGCACGACGGCGCGTGCAGGCGCACTTTGCGGCCGTCGTCGTCCGGTTGCGGATGCCAGGTCCAGGTCGTGTCCATGTCCGTGTCGAGCGTCGTTGCGATGGCGCCGACTATAGCAGCGCTGCCGCGTAAACATTGCACATATCATCCAATCGAACGGCGGCCTCATGCGCAATTTGCCAGAATGGCGGACGAGGCGACGCGATGCACGCGCTACCGCCGTTGCCTCGCCTTCATATTGACTCAACGAGGAAACCATTGCGCCTACCCCTGATCCCACCGGCCGAACTCAGTGTCGAACAAAAGAGCCTTTACGACCACATGCGTAAAGGCATTGCCAGCAACTTCAACGCCTTCAAGTCCGAACGCGAGGACGGCGCCCTGATGGGACCCTGGAACCCGTGGCTGCACGAACCCGCGATCGGCAAGGCGATCTGGGACCTCACGCTCGCGATGACGGCCAATGCAGCCCTGCCCGACAACGCGCGCCAGATCGCGATCCTCGTCGTCGGCGCCCGCTACAACGCGGCCTACGAACTGTATGCGCACGTCGCCGTCGCCGAACACGAAGGCATGTCCGCGGCGCGGCTCGCGGCGCTCGTCGCGGGCCAGAAGCCCACCGACCTGACGCCGCAGGAAAACGTCGCATTCGACTTTTCGTACGCCCTCGCGCGCGGCGGCGTCCTCCCGGAACCGTTGTACCGGCTGGCCGTCGCCACGTTCGGCCAGCACGGCGCCAACGAGCTGATCTACCTGGTCGGCCTGTACGCGCTCGTGTCGACGACGCTGAACGGTTTCAACGTACCGGTGCCGGAACGTGAATAAGCGCGACGAAAGCATGCTGCACGAGGGTACGCGAGCGCCCGCCGAGCACCGAAGCCCTGCGCCACCGAGTTCGACAGCATCGCCCTCGTGCTGCAGGGCGGCGGCGCGCTCGGCGCCTACCAGGCCGGCGTGTACGAGCGGCTGCTGGAAGCGGGCGTCGAGCCCACCTGGGTGTCCGGCATTTCGATCGGCGCCATCAACAGCGCGATCATCGCCGGCAATGCGCGCCAGGACCGCGTGCCACGGCTGCGCGAGTTCTGGGAACTGGTCAGCGGCGGCGGCGACGGCATCGTCGGCGACACGTGGACCGGTGTGCCGCTCGTCGACACGCTGCATGCCTGGGTCAACCAGCTCGCGGCGGGCCGCGTCCTCGTGCAGGGCGTGCCCGGCTTCTTCGAGCCGCGCCTGCCGCCGCCGTTCCTCACGTGGCCCGGCGCCGGCGCGACCAGTTTCTACGACACGGCGCCGCTGCGCGCGACGCTGGAACGCCTCGTCGACTTCGACCGCATCAACGCGCGCGAGACGCGCCTGTCGATCGGCGCCGTCAACGTCAGGACCGGCAACTTCGCCTACTTCGACAACGCGAGCGAACGCATCGGCCCCGAACACGTCATGGCCAGCGGCGCGCTGCCGCCCGGCTTCGACGCGATCGAGATCGACGGCGAACGCTATTGGGATGGCGGCATGGTATCGAACACGCCGCTCGACTGGGTGCTGTCGGCGCGCTCGCGCCTGCACACGCTCGTGTTCCAGGTGGACCTGTGGAGCGCGCGCGGCGAGGTGCCGAACGATCTCGCCGGCGTCGCCACGCGCATGAAGGAGATCCAGTACTCGAGCCGCACGCGCAACGCCACCGACGCGTTCCGCCGCACCGAAAAGCTGCGCACGGCGTTCAACGAACTGCTGGCGCAAATGCCGCCGGCGCTGGCCGCCACGCCGCAGGCCAGGCTGCTGGCGGAAGCGTCCGACCGCGCGCTCTACAACATCGTCGAACTCGTGTACCGCTCGCCCACGTACGAAGGCCAGTACAAGGACTTCGAATTCTCGCGCCGGACCATGACGGAGCACTGGCAGGCCGGCTACGCGGACGCCACGAAGACGCTGGCGCACAAGGAGATCTTCAGGCTGCCGCGCCTCGAGGACAACCCGGCCCTCCACGATTTCCTGACCGCGCCCACGCACCCCATCCCCCTACCCTCTTCCGACAAGGACAACCATGAACATGCAGGATAAAGTCGCCGTCGTCACCGGCGCCGCCAGCGGCATCGGCAAGGAAATCGCCAGGACCTATTTCGACCACGGCGCCAAGGTCGCCATCGCCGACCTCAATCTCGCCGCCGCGCAGGCCGTCGCGCGCGAGTTCGATCCGTCCGGCGCGCGCGTCGTCGCCGTCGCGATGGACGTGACCAACGAAGAACAGGTCGACGCCGGCATCGCCCTCGTGGCCGACAAGCTCGGCGGCATCGACGTGCTGGTGTCGAACGCCGGCATCCAGATCGTCGCGCCGGTCGACGAATTCAAGTTCGCCGACTGGAAGAAGATGCTCGCGATCCACCTCGACGGCGCCTTCCTCACGACGCGCGCCTGCCTGAAGCGGATGTATGCGCAGGGCCGCGGCGGCACCGTCATCTACATGCGGGTCCGTGCACTCGAAGGAAGCGTCCGTGCTGAAGGCGCCGTACGTCGCGGCCAAGCACGGCCTCGTCGGGCTGGCCAAGGTCGTCGCCAAGGAAGGCGCGGCCCACGGCGTGCGCGCCAACGTGATCTGCCCCGGCTTCGTGCGCACGCCGCTCGTCGAAAAGCAGATCCCGGAGCAGGCGAAGGAACTCGGGATCAGCGAGGACGACGTCGTGAAAAAGGTGATGCTGAAGGAGACGGTCGACGGCGAATTCACGACCGTCGAGGACGTCGCGCACACGGCGCTGTTCCTCGCGACCTTCCCGTCGAACGCGCTGACGGGCCAGTCCATCGTCGTCAGCCACGGGTGGTTCATGCAATGACGGCGTCAGCCGTGCGCCCGTCCAAATTCGTTATGAATATACTTTCTATCAAAACGAGTTACCCAGAAAAAATAAGCTGGCATTCTAGGCGGGCGCGCGGTCATGGATAATGGTGTTCGGTCTTCCCGTAGAAAATTCATCAAGTTCACCGTGATCGCCGGGGTCGGCGTCTGGCTGGCGCCCTTGCACGGCGACGCCCTCTCCGCGCTGTTCGAGGAAAACATCCTGACGCCGGTGAAGCCCGATGGCGCCGCCGGTCCGGCACGTTTCCGGATCGACGGCACGGCAAAGGTGACGGGCAAGAAGGTATTTGCCTACGATATCCGCGCGCGCAACATGCCGCACTGGCCGCAACAGCAGGCCCACGCGTTCTTCGTGCGCGCCACGCGTACCGATCGCCTGTTTACCGGCCTCGATCTCGCCCTGCTCGACCCCGACCTCAAGCCGGACCGCATCGTGACCGCGGAAGACCTCGCGCGCGACGGCTTGCGGTTTCCCGATTTCTACGGCGACGACATGCTGCTCCCGGCGGGCAAGCAGGCGGCCTATCTGGGCCATGCGGTCGCGATCCTGATCTATCACGATTTCAACCGTTTTCGCTTCGCCAAGAACAAGGTGCAATTCCAGGAACGGGTCGTCGTGTACGGCGATCCGGCCGCGCCGCAGCAGCGTGACCCGTGGGGCGCATTCCGTTATGTGCGCGTGGGCGGCGGCACGCCCTATGACGACGACGCGTTCTCCAGTCTCAAGAACAGCCCGCTTTTTCCCTCCGAAAAAAAGGTACCGCGCAAGACCGATGTGACCCTGAAGGACCAGGGGCCGGACGGCATTGCCTACGGCGAGCGGATCGCGCAGGAACTGGCCGCGCCGCCGGGCGACTGGCTGATCCTGAAACGCGACTACTTTTCGCAGTCGACCGATACGTCCGCCCTCGAACCGGACAACGCGAACGGCTGGTACGACGCCGCGACGCAATCGCTGCATCTCGTGCTGGCCACGCAGTCCCCGCAGGAAGTGATGACCGCGGCGGTCGAGATGGTGAAGAAAAGCCGGTTTCCGCTGAAGCAGCTGTTCATCCATCCCTGCTACACGGTCGGCTATGGTTCCAAGGACCACTGCAACGTCCCGTATTACGGCCTGGTCGCGGCATTGTACGGCGACGGCAACCCGGTCCGATTCGCCAACGACCGCTTCGAGCATTTTCAGACGGCGCTCAAGCGGCACAGCTTCAAGATGCATTACGAGATCGCCGTCGACCGGAAAACGGGCCTGTTCCAGACCCTCAAGACGGACTTCGAAGCCAACGGCGGCGGGCGCGCGAATTTCTCGCCATCGGTCGCGATGGTCGCCGCGACCGCCGCGCAATCGATCTATTATTTTCCGAAAAACGACTGCACGACGACGGCCGTCTACTCGCGCGCCGTCGACGCCGGCTCGGCGCGCGGCTACGGCACGCTGCAAAGCATGAATGCGACCGAAATGGCGGTCGACGAGATCGCCCAGATGCTGGGCATCGACGCGATCGAGCTGCGCCTGAAGAACGTGCTGAAGTCGGGCATGAAGAACACGCAGGGCGCCGTTCCCGCGGGCGCCGTGCGTGCCGACGAGGTGCTGGAACGGGCGCGCCTGCATCCGCTGTGGACCGAACGGGCGAAGCGCAAGCAGGCCTACGAGCTCGCCCATCCTGGCCAGCGCTACGGCGTCGGGTTCGCCTGCGTGCAAAAAGATTTCGGCACCGGCGCCGAAGCGATCTTCGCGCGCGTGGAATTGTCGCCCGAAGGACGCATCGCGCTGCATCACATCGGCGTCGATATCGGCACCGGCATGGCGACGTCCCAGGCCGTCGTGTGCGCGCGCTGGCTGGGGCGGCCGGCCGACAGCGTGCGCACGGCCGTCACCGAGTGGGACGAGCTGCCGCTGACGACCAGCGGCGACACCTACCTGATCAAGCAGGCGGAACAGGACAAGTTCGCGAGGGACCCGATGTGGACGCCCGCGGCCGTGTCGCCGTCCAGCGCCTCCAATTCGGCGTACTTCTTCTCGCACGGCACGAGCGAGACGGCCAGGGTCGTGTTCGAACACGGGATCTGGCCGGCCGCGATGGCCATCTGGTCGGGCGGCTACGCCGGCGGGCAGGCGGCGTCGTACGTCGTGCGGCGCGAGGATGCGCGCTGGGAAAACGGCAAGCTCACCGCCAACGGCATGGAACCGTTGTCGCTGGAGCAGCTGGCCAGCAAGGCGCACGAACTCCAGCTGGTGACGGCCGCCGTCGGCCACGCGTTCAACCGCTGGCAGTGGGCCGAGGCGGATTTCGACGTGCATGGGGAGACCGTGCGCCGTCCGCTCGACGGCCTCGCGGTGCGCTACGGCGGCACCGACAAGTTCACCGTCATCGGGCGGCGCAACGTCTTCTTTCCGGCCGCGCAGCGCAACAACGCCGGCGTGACCTATTACAGCGCGATCGGCACGCTCGTCGAGCT
>NZ_CDRNIL010000119.1:0-2513 GCF_977014125.1 Massilia phosphatilytica | reverse complement strand
TGTCGTTGTACTTCGTTCAGTTACGTATTGCTAAGGTTAAAACGGTAGGAGTTAGTTGGATGATCCAGCACCTACAGACGCCGCAAACCCTGATCGCGAAAGCCGGTGGTCCGACGTCTAACGCGTACATGTTCGGTACCGCGTTTTATCAGTGAGGAAGTCCGTAAGGAACAGCAGGCGAACCTGCAACGAGCTGCGGATCGTCTTGAAGCACAGATGCGTAGCGAGAAGCTGTACGCGCGTTGCCAACTTGCGGGCAATGAACACGGCCCGACGCCGCTGCGGCAACTGCGCAATGCTCGAAGCAGAGCGGAAAATTGCTCGAGGAACTGCATAGCCCGCTTCCGGAGATCAGCAGCCGACTGGACGAATTGCGTTTGGTCTCGATTTCAGACGATCGCTCGTTTCGCATCTACCCCGGGTCACATTGCAGAACGGCGACCGTCTCGTAGTGCCTTCGAAGCCAGCTTTCGTCCACGTATTCGGTGCAGTTGACGCCGAGGCGTCGCCACTTTGGAAGCCTAATACCCGAGTCAAGGATTATCTCAACCTTGCCGGTACAACCACTGATGCTGATACCGATAACGTTTTCGTGATGCGCGTCGATGGTACGGTCGTATCAGGCGATTACACAAAGTTGGCTCTTGGGTAAGATCGGCGGTGTCGAGGTTATGCCGGGCGACACGATTGTGGTGCCCGAGAAGGTTGATCGGCAAACTGCTTGGAGCAAATTCACACAAGGCGCTAGAGATTGGACGCAAATTCTCGCTAATCTTGGCTTAGGCGCTGCTGCGGTAAAAACTCTCCGAAATTAATTAAATTATTTTGTTACTCAACAATGTGCTTTCATAAGGATTAACCTTCGAAGGCTGAATTTTTGAGTATTCTGCGTTATATAAACTCGTAAATTATTTCATCATGCCGCATACGAATTGAAAAATGCGCATCAATGAAAGTTCGAACCTTAGCGGTAGCCAAAATGGAATATAACAAAGCAAGCGGGGCGGAACTGGATGATCCCCATGGCGATGAAGGTCTATTCGATGTATTGGTCGTATTTCTAAAAAATAGAAGACTGATCTTCGGTTTTCCGGTTATTGTCGGAGCGATTACGTTCGCGGTTTCGTTCGCAATTCCGCCAACGTTCCGCGCAAGCACAACAATCTTGCCGCCGCAGCAATCTCAAATGGGCGCTGCTGCTCTGCTGTCCCAATTAGGTGGTGCTGCTAGTATGGTAGCAAGCGCAACCGGCATCAAGAATCCGAGTGACCTTTATATCGGCATGTTGAGAAGCAGGACTATTTCCGATAACCTGATAGGACGTTTTCATCTCCAGAGTGTATATGACGTCGAGTCGCTTGAGCAGACCCGTAAAGAGTCTCGAACGCAACACTTCGATGAGTTCTGGCAAGGAAGGTCTCATTACTATTACTGTTGAAGATGGCGATAAAAATCGGGTGGCGGCCTTGGCCAACGGTTATATCGAGGAATTGACAAAGGTTAATCGAGCTCTTGCGGTGACCGAAGCCGCTCAAAGGCGGCTCTTCTTCCAGCGACAGCTTGAACAAGCCAAGAATCGTCTTGCAGACGACGAGGTTGAGCTCAAGAAAAATCTAGATGCGAACGGCGTTATTAGTGTCGATGCCGATAGCCGCGGAATTGTCGAGACCATCGCCAAACTTCGTGCGCAGGCATCGGTTAAGGAAATTCAACTTAGTTCAATGAGCTCTTTTGTAACTACTAATAATCAAGATTACAAGGCGGTGCAGCAGGAACTGAGCAGCCTTCGAGCGGAGATTAGTAGACTTGAGAACGGCACACCTGTTGATAAAGCAGAAAAAAGACTCCTTCTGGTCTTGCGAACATAAAAATTCTTCGGGATGTAAAGTATAGCCAAATGTTATACGAACTGCTCGCTAAGCAGTATGAAGCGGCACGTCTTGATGAAGCTCGAGACGCTTCGTTGATCCAGACGCTCGATGCGGCCATTGTCCCTGAAAAACCGTATTCGCCGAAACACGGCAGGCTTGCTGCTATTGCTATGGCCATTGCCTTTTTTCTTGCTATTCTGTTTGCATTTGCTCGGAATGCATTCCTCAAAGCTTCTCGAGCGACCGGCTTTTAGAGAGAGGTGGGCCGGACTGCGGAAACAGCTCAGATTTTCTAAGTAGTGTTCAGTTATATCAATATTCCCAAGTGAGGAAATGAAGAGGTTCTTAATCTCTCACAAAAATATATGAAAAAAGCTGTACTGAACATTGCTTATTTGTCGGCAATGCAGGCTGCAAATGCTGTACTGCCGCTTATCGTATTCCCATTCGCGTTCGGTGTTATCGGTGATCACTATTATTCGAAACTGGTAGTGAGCGAAGGGTTTGTGCTGTTTCTGGTGGCATTTGTTCTTTATAGCTTTGATATCGATGGTGTCGCTATCGTCGCTGACGCAGATATGGAGCGCGATAAAGAGAAATTATCCGAAGTATTGTCCTGCGTGTTGATGGCACGGGTTGCTG
>NZ_CDRNIL010000118.1:0-3233 GCF_977014125.1 Massilia phosphatilytica | reverse complement strand
GCGCGCGGGGGACGTGGTGGTGCTGCGGGGGACCGGCAACGCCGTCACGCGCGCCGAAGGACGTTTATTGCGGTAGGGTGGACACCCTGTGTCCACGCGCACGGTTGCGTCACGCCGGCGTCACGCGTGGGCTCGGGGAGCCCACCCTACGGCTTCGCGACGACCCGGTTTCGTCCGCCTTCCTTGGCTTGGTACAGCGCCTGGTCGGCGTGCGCGACCAGCTGCTGCGCCACGCCTTCGATCGCGTGATCGCGCTCGAAATCGTCGAGGGTCGCGACACCGATCGACACCGACACCGCCAGCGTCTGCCCCTCCTGCAGCAGGAACGGCCGATCCGCCACGCTGGCGCGGATGCGCTGCGCGACCATGCTGGCGCTTTCCAGGTCCGCGTCGATCAGCAGCACGACGAATTCCTCGCCGCCGAAGCGGCCCAGCGCGTCCGTCATGCGCAGCTCCGCCTTGATGCGCGCCGCGACTTCGCGCAGCACGTCGTCGCCGGCCAGGTGGCCGTACGTATCGTTGACCTGCTTGAAATAATCGATGTCGATGTACATGCACGACAGCCGGTACGACTGGCGCCGCGCGCGCGAGATTTCCTCGACGAGGCGGCGGTCCATGTAGCGGCGGTTGTAGACGCCGGTGAGCGCGTCGGTGAGGCCGATGTACTTCAGCATCTCGTTGCTGATCACGTTCTCCAGGCAGATCGCGATGATCGATGCCATGTGCTCGACGAAGTCCGTGCCCAGCAGCGGCGTGAAGCGGTTCGGGTCGCGGCTGCCCAGGTTCAGGCTGCCGATCAGGCGTTTATTCCGCATCAGCGGCACCATGGCGACGCTCGCGAGGCCGGCGGGCGGATGGGGAAAGGCGTGGCGCTGCGTGGCCGCGTCGAACGGCACCAGGCGCGGCCGCGGCGCACGGCCGCCTGGCGGGTCGAAGCCGAGCGCGTCGCCATCGTCGTGGAACAGCAGATTCGGGAATGCCTCGAAATCCACGCCCAGCTTGTGCATGACGGTGTAGATGTCGGCGCCCGTGTCGACGAGCGACAGCGTGAGGGCGTCCAGGTCGGAAATCACGGGCAGCAGGCGGAAGATGGTGCCGACCAGCTCCTGGAAGGTGCTCGCGCCGACGATTTCCAGGTCGAACGCCTGGTGCCGCATCATGATGGCGTGGTTGCCCTCGGCCTGGTCGATCAGGCTGGACAGCTGGCGGCGCAAGGCCTCGTTCTCGGCGATGAGTTCGCGCACACTGGCGCCGCGCTCGTGCATGTGTGGTTCCCCTTCAGCAAGAACCCTAATTTACGCGAATCTACGCGCCTTGGAAACGAAAATGATGAGGCAATATCAATAACATTGCCAAGATGTCATGCCGATCGCCTGCCAGGCGCGCTCCAGCAATGGCGGCGCCAGCAGGTGGACGGCGCGCGGCACGACGTCCAGCCGCACGTCCGCGCCCAGCGCGGCGAGGCGCTCGAAGGCGCGCTCGCTATGCTGCACCGGCACGGTACGGTCCATGCGGCCGTGCACGAGGGCGACCGTCGTGCGCCGCTCCCAGGCGTCCGGCAGCGGCGCGCTGCGGCCGGCGATGGCGACGACGTGGCGCGCGAGGAAGCGGTCCTGGCACGCGGCCAGCGCCATGGCCGCCCCTTGCGAAAAGCCGGCCAGCACCGTCCGTTCCGGCGTCGCGCCATATTCTCGCTGTAAATCCTCGACGGTGGCGACGAACGCCGGCAGCGCCGCGCGGATGCGGTCCGCGCGGTTCGCGTCCGTGATGCCGTCCACCGAAAACCATTGATAGCCCGCGCCGCCGCGATCGCAGGGCGATGTGGCCGGCGGTACCGCCACGCGCGCGCCGGCATCGTGCGCGGCGATCAGGTGGGCCAGCGGCGCCATGTCGGCCGGCGTGCTGCCGACGCCGTGCAGCAGGACGATCAGTCCCTCCATCGTCGTGCCGCCGATCTAGAACGCGATTTCCGTTGCCATCGTCTGGCCGAGATGCAGCTCGCTGCCGGCACCCGCCGTCACGATGCAGTTCATGCCCAGGCAAACGGCGCCTTCCATGCGCGGATTGGCGCGGTAGGTCTGCAGGACGTCGAGCGGGTCCGGGCCCGGGATGCCCGTCGCCTGGTCGATGGACGGGATCGGGCAGCGCGCGCACGGCTTCACGGGACGGATCTCGACGCCGCCCATCGTCAGCGTGGCCAGGAAATCCTCTTCGCAGGCGTCGAGGCCGTCGACGACGAGGTTCGGGCGGAAGCGGTCCATCGGCAGCGCATGGCGGCCGGCCGCGACGAGGCGCGCGTTGAGGTCGTCGAGCGACGCCTGGCCGATCAGCAGCAGCGGATAGCCGTCCGCAAAGCGCCTCCGTGCCGCCACGCCGTCCGTCCACTTGGTGCTCGTCGGCCGCACGACGTCGCGGTGGAAACGCACGAGGCGGCACGGCGTGGCCAGCGCGGCCGAAAACCAGGCGGCCGCCGCGTCGCCGCAATCAGCGGCGTCGACCTTGTCGTCCCAGATCTGCACGGTGCGCCTGGCGGCCGCCTCGTCCCATGCGAGCGGCAGCGCCAGGTCATCCATGCCGCGGCGCATGGATGCGCAGCATGCCGCCGTCGGGCAGCGGCCGGATCAGCGCCATGCGCGGATGCTCGCGCCTGGGCGAGGAACTGCCCGTCTGGGCCGCCACCAGCATCCATTCGCGGTCGTGCACGCCCAGCGCGGACAGGCCGGATTCGTTCACGACGGCGGACCGGACAGCGATGCCGGCGCAGGATTTGATCGGGTACAGCAGCAGATGGGTCAGGATGGCCATGGAACGCGTGGGCGGAGCGGTTTGGAATGACGCCGACAGTATCGCATCAAACGCCGTCCATGCCCACCGGCGGGGCAAAGCGGGCAGCCAGGAAATCGATCAGCAGCCGCAGCTTTTTCGACATGTGGCGCTTGCTGAGGTAGAGGGCATGGATGTCCAGCGCGGCCCCGGCGAAGTCCTCGCAGCACGGGCACGAGGTCGCCGGCTGCGACCGACGGTGCGAGCGCGAACGCCGGACCGAACACGATGCCCGCGCCCGCGCGCGCCGCCTGGCATGCCAGCGCCATCGAATTCGTCCGCAGCGGGCCGCCGACCTTGACCGTCCATCCGGCCGCCGCCGGCCTCGTACAGGTGCTGGATCATCCAACTAACTCCTCCGTTTTAACCTTAGCAATACGAAACTGGAACGCAGTACAGGTGCACAACAT
>NZ_CDRNIL010000117.1:0-2365 GCF_977014125.1 Massilia phosphatilytica | reverse complement strand
TGTTGTGTAGCCCTTCGTTCAGTTACGTATTGCTAAGGTTCAAAGCGGAAGGTACGTTGGATGATCCAGCACCTAAGGTTAAAACAAGAATACGTGGATGATCCAGCACCTGGAAGTAATGAACAAGCACTTTCATTGCCTCCTCGCTGGAACGCTTGCCGGCGCGACTGCGCCGCCGAAGTGGTTGGATACCGCATTGATGTCCGCATGGACAACTTGGCGGCGACGGCTGCTGCATCGTCGCGGTCCGCCAGGCCGGCTCCCGTCCTTGAAGGCATGCAGTTGGGCGGCGATGTAGGCACTCGACTGTCCGGCGAGCGCGGGGAATGCCGGACCGACGCCAGCGCCTCCCGGGCCATGGCATTGCAGGCACGCCGGCAGGTTGTCTTCCCATCGTCCGCGCACGGCAGAGCCAGGCGCCCATGTCGGTGTGCTTCGATCGCCGTTCGGTTCCCGGTGGCGGGCGGCCCGGCCATCGCGCCGTCAGTAGGCCGCCACCGCCTTCTGCTCCGCGACGCTCAGCTGTTTCGCGATGGGTGACATCACCGGGTTCTGGCGCTTGCCGGCCGCAAAATTACCGAGCTGCCCGACCAGATACGCCGGCGGCAAACCGGCCAGCCTTGGAAAGCCAGCGGCAGGATTGCCCTCGCCATTGACGCCGTGGCAGGCGACGCAAGCGGTCGCCCCGCCCGCCGTGCCGTTGGCGGCGATCACGCCGCCATTCGCAGCCTGCTGGGCGACTGCCATCGCCGGCGAACTGGCGAGCAGCACGTAAGCCGCGAATCGCCACGTTCTGTGCGTTCCATGACTTCTTTCATCACTGTCTCCTTGTTCTCGTTATCAAAAGCTGTGGTTCGATACCGAGAGCACGCGCTGGCCAGCCTTCAGCAGTGGCGCCTGCCTGGCGAGATAACTGCTCGGTTCGATACCAGAAACGAATTCCGACGTGCCATAACGTTCGTCCCACACGCTTGCCGCGTCTTCGAAGCGATTGCCTGCCATCATGCCCTCCTTCATTAAAGCGCCCGTGATGAAATCATTCTATTGAATTATAAATTATAAGTCCATATAATATACTAAAATAGATTCATCTTGAAGGAGGCTACCGTGGCGCACGACCACGACAAGTTCGATTTACAGGACATGCAGGCCGCGGCAGCGCGCGCCTGCGCACTGTTGAAGGTACTGGGCAATCCTGACCGCTTATTGCTGCTGTGCCAGCTGACGCAGGGTGAGTTCTGCGTCAGCGACTTGAATCGACGCTCGGCATCCAGCAGCCGACGCTCTCGCAGCAACTCGGTGTGCTGCGCGAGGACAGCTGCTGGTCAGTACACGGCGCGAGGGCAAGCAGATTTACTACAGCCTCGCCAGCAAGGAAGCGACGGCAGTCATGCAGGTCCTGTACCAGCTGTACTGCATCCAACCGCAGGAAGACGACAATGACGATTGACTGGACCCACTTTACGCCCTGGACGGCACTGGCCGGCGGCCTGCTGATCGGGGTGGCCGCCTGGCCTTTGTCCTGCTCAACGGACGGATCGCCGGCATCAGCGGCATCCTCGGCGGCCTCCTGCGGCCTGCGCGGGGCGATATCGCCTGGCGCGTCGCCTTCCTGGCCGGACTGGTCGGCGCCCCGACTGTTCTACGGCCTGGTCGCGGCCCTGCCCGAGGCCCGCATCGAAGCGGGCGGCGGGACGCTCATCGCGGCCGGCTTGCTGGTCGGCCTCGGCACCCGTTACGGCTCGGGATGCACCAGCGGCCACGGCGTGTGCGGCCTGTCCCGCCTGTCGCCGCGCTCGCTGGTCGCGACCGTCGCGTTCATGCTGGCGGGATTCGCCATCGTTTTCGTGCTGAGGCACATCGTCGCTTGAGGAGGAATTCGTTTCTGGTATCGAACCGAGCAGTTATCTCGCCAGGCAGGCGCCACTGCTGAAGGCTGGCCAGCGCGTGCTCTCGGTATCGAACCACAGCTTTTGATAACGAGAACAAGGAGACAGTGATGAAAAGAAGTCATGGAACGCACAGAACGTGGCGATTCGCGGCTTACGTGCTGCTCGCCAGTTCGCCGGCGATGGCAGTCGCCCAGCAGGCTGCGAATCAGCGGCGTGATCACCGCCGAACGGCACGGCGGGCGGGGCGACCGCTTGCGTCGCCTGCCACGGCGTCGATGGCGAGGGCGATCCTGCCGCTGGCTTTCCAGAGGCTGGCCGGTTTGCCGCCGGCGTATCTGGTCGGGCAGCTCGGTAATTTTCCGGCCGGCAAGCGCCAGAACCCGGTGATGTCACCCATCGCGAAACAGCTGAGCGTCGCGGAGCAGAAGGCGGTGGCGGCGCCTACGGCGCGATGGCCGGGCCGCCCGCCACCG
>NZ_CDRNIL010000116.1:0-5104 GCF_977014125.1 Massilia phosphatilytica | reverse complement strand
CGTATCGCTTAAGGTTAAAACGGAGGAGTTAGTTGGATGATCCAGCACCTGGTGCTGCTGGCGCGGGAATCCGGCGGCGAGGCCGCTCGACGAAGCGTGCCGCCGCGTGCGCCTGGCAGCTCGCGGCGAGCATTTCGGCGCACCGCTGCCCGATCCCGCTCGGCGGCGTCGGCGCCACGCGTACTGGAACACGCAGGCGGGCCGGTTCGAGGTCGAGGCCGTGCCCGTGAAGCTGATGGTCGGCGAGTCGTCGGCCGACATCAGGCTGACGGCGACGCTGCCGGTGCGTCCGCGGCCACCGCCTGGGCGGGCGCCGCGGCGAGGTGGCGGCCGAGGCGCCTGCCCAGGCACAGCAGGGTCAGGGTCGGCGGCAGGCCCCACGGGTCGGGGATCGCGGACGCGTCGCACACGTACAGGCCGTGCGCCGCCGTGCGCAGGTACCCGTCCAGCGCCCGTCCGATCGCCGCACCCGGTGCCGCCGGGATGCGCAGCGGAAGTGGTGGCTCGCGAAGACGTGGCGCGCGCCGGCCTGTTCCAGGATGCCGCGCGCGATGGCGATGCCGTGGTCGAGCCGCTTGCGGTCGGCGGCATCGAGGGTCTTGTCGACCCAGCGGGGTCCGACGTCGCCGCGGATCTCGTCGCGGATCTTGACCATGACCGTGAGCGTGCGGCCGTGCGCGAGCAGACGGTCGACGCGGCCCGCCTGCGCCGCGAACGCCTGGTACATGGGACGCGGCAGCGTGAGGTCGGCCAGCGTGACGCCGGCGTCCGGATCGCTCATGCCGGCCGCCATCGGCACCTCGGCGCCGCCGCCCTCGATGTCGTCGGCCGTCCCCATCACGGCCACGACGGGATCGCTGAAGAACGGGACGGGGCCAGCGAGCAGCCCGGACGCCTGGAGAATGCGCGGACTGCCGATGCCGCCGGCCGCCAGCACGACGCGGCCGGCGCGGAAGGTCTGCGTGCGGCCTTCGACGACGGCTTCGACGCCGGCCGCGCGGCCGCCGTCCAGCAGCACGCGCGTCACGCGCGCGTCCGTGAGCAGTACCGCGCCGTGCGCGCGGGCGTCGTCGACCAGTTCGCGCGCCGACCACTTGGCGCCGAACGGGCAGCCATAGACGCAGCGCCAGCATCCGGCGCGGCACGCGGCCGGGCGGATCATCTTGTCCAGCTTGCGCCATGGAAGACCGCGGGCCTGCGCGGCCGCCATGATGCGCGCGGCCATGGGGCCGACGAGGCCGTCCGGCAGCGGCGCCATCGGCAATTCCGCGCGCCACGCGGCGAGGGCGGGCGCCAGGTCGATGACGATGGCGCCGATCGGCACGATCAGGCCGCTCGACTCGGCCAGCGGAATGAATTCGTCCGGGCGGATCATGCCCAGCGTCGGATGCTCCCAGCGCAGCAGCGCTTCCATGCTCAGGAGCTCGCCCGTGCGGATAGGTCCACGCGCGGCTGGTAGTGCAACACGAACTGGTGCTTGTCGATCGCTTCCAGCAGGCGCTGGCGCAGCTGGGTGCGCGTCTTGAGGATGTTCGACTGCGCGGGATCGAAGAAGCGGTACTGCCCCTTGCCTTCGGCCTTGCCGGCATACATGGCGATGTCGCCGTGGCGGATCAGGGTCGCGGCGTCGAGGCCGTCGCGCGGGTACACGGCGATGCCGACCGAGGCGCCGATCATGTGCTGCTCGTCGGCGATCGGGAACGGCTTGCTGAAGGCGTCGACGATGCGCGCGGCGACGATGGCCACCTGCTGGTCGCTGTCGAAGGGGCTCAGCAGGACGACGAATTCGTCGCCGCCGAAGCGCGCCACGCTGTCGCCCGGCCGCAGCTGCGACATCAGGCGCTCGGCGGCCAGCTTGAGCAGGCGGTCGCCGACGGCGTGGCCGTGCGAATCGTTGACCTGCTTGAATTCGTCGAGGTCGATGAACAGCAGCGCCGCACCGTGGCCGCCGTCCTGCGCCTGGCGCAGCGCGGCCGGCACGAAGTTCAGGAACCAGTGGCGGTTCGGCAGGCCCGTGAGGCTGTCCTCGTTGGCCAGGCGCGCCAGCTGCGATTCGTGTTCCTTGCGCTCGCTGATGTCCTGCAGCGTGACGGCGAGGACGTCGCCCACGCGCACGATGCGCCGGTGGCCCCAGCGGATATTCAGGCGGTTATTGTCGGGCATGCGCCGGTCTTCCTGGTGGAAGCCGACGGCCATGGCCGTGCGGTAGTTGGCGGACAGGTCGTCGAACGAGGTACCGTGATGGAGGTCGGAGATCAGGCTGCCGACGAGTTGCGTGCGCGTGGCGCCATAAAAAAAGGCGCCGCGCTCGTTGCAGTCGACGATGCGGAAGTCGATCATCTGGCCCTTGCGGTCGCGCACCGGCGCGACCATGTAGAAGCCGTCGTTGCCGCTCTCGGTGGCCGTGCGGTAGGCGCGCTGGATCTCGGCCCGCTCGCCCGCCCGCGCGCCCGCCCGCAGCGACAGCATGCTCGCGCCCAGCGCCAGCAGCGACAGCACGACGGTCGCCAGCACCGTGTGGTTGCGGCTGTCGGTCCAGTAGGCGTCGGCCGCTTCCAGCACGGCCGTATGCGACAGCGCGACGAGGGCCACGAGCGGATACGCGCTGGAACGGCGCCAGCCCAGCACGCGCGCCTCGCCGTCGGCAAAGCCGCCCTGCCCCGCGACCAAGCTGCACGCCGCGCGCCACCGGCCAGCGGTCGGCATTCGCGGGCAGCAGCGAACTGGCGCTCTGCGTGCGCACGATGCCCCGGGCATCCTGTTCGACGCGCAGGGCATTCTCGGTGCCGACCAGGGCCAGCAGGCTGCCCGGCCCCAGCGTGGGCGAGCTGACGAACGACGTGAAGTAGCCGGCATCGACGGCCATCAGCAGCACGCCGTCGAATCCGTCATCCAGCGTATCGAGGCGGCGCGTGAACAGGATCGTGCCGCGGGTCTCTTCCAGTTCCGGCGGCGGCGTGCCGATGCGCAGCGCGGTCGAGATGGCGTCGCGGTGCTGGATGAAGAAGCCGGCCCTGGACAGATTCAGCCCGCGCTCGTGGATGCGGCTGGACGAGCGGATCGCGCCGTCGGGCCCGATGACGCTCACGTTGACGAAGGCGGCGTCGGTGAACATGCCGTCGCGCCGCATGTTCTCGATCAGGCTGCGGTCGTGCGCATGCTCCCAGCTGTGCTTGAGCTGCATGGTGATCTGGTCGATCTGCGCGACCGAGCGCGTGACGTACTGCTCGTAGGCCTCGGCATAGGCATCGGCCTCCTTGAACGCCTGCTCCTCGGCGCGCCGGCGCTCGGCGCCGGCATGCAGGATCGTGGCGGTCCACGGGCGGCACAGGCGAGCAGCGCCAGCGCGGGCCACAGCAGCGCGAGAAATCGGTGGGTGCGCGGGGCGGTGTGCGCACTGGACTTGGACATGCGGTTCCCGAGTTACTGTTCAGCAACGCGCAGTGTAAGAAGTGAAAGTTACCGGTTGATGACAACGCTATTCGGGTACGCCGCCGGCCAGCGCCTGCGCCAGCGCATCCACATCGGCCGGCTTCACGAAATGGTAATGGAACCCGGCGGCCCTGGACGCGTCGCGGTCCTGCTGCTGGCCATAGCCGGTGAGCGCGATGAACAGGGCGCCGGCCGCTCCCGGCAGCGTGCGGATCTGGCGTGCCAGTTCGTGGCCGTCCATGCCCGGCAGGCCGATATCGAGGACGAACGCGTCGAAAGCGTGATCGCGCACGCTGGCCAGCGCCTGCAACGGGTCGTATTCGACGGCCGTCTCGTGCCCCAGCACCTCCAGCAGCATCGCCACCGTCTGGGCGGCATCGACGTTGTCGTCGACCACCAGCACGCGCCGCACGCCCGGCGGCGCCGCGACATCGGCGGCACGGTCGGCCGGCACGGACGCGGTCGCCGCGGCGGCGCCGTGCCGCTCCACGACACGCTTGACGGGTGCGGGCGCCACGCCCGCGCCGTCGGCGGGATGTACCAGTTCCGCCCGGGCGGTGCCGTCCTGCGATTCTTCGAAGATGCCGATGAAGTCGTACATACGCTCGTTCCAGTAATCAGCCGCATGGCATTGCCAATGGTACGAAAATACGCCTTGTTGGCGCGCAGCCTACGCACGGTAGGGCCGCGCCCGGTCGCTTCCCGGCACGCGGAAGGCCGTCCATACGACGCATGCGCCAAGGATAACCCTCCCAGTGCCTGGCGGCAATACGCGCACGATTGAATGATCGACGCACGATCAGCGCCGCGCTTCCGCCCGCGACAATACCTCGTTGACTTCATTCAGGTCGGCGGGCTTGACGAGGTAATGGTCGAAGCCGGCCTGCCGGGCCTCGGCGCGATCCTGGCTCTGGCCGTAGCCGGTCAGGGCGACCAGCGTGGCGTCCGCGTTTTCCGGCTGTGCGCGCAGGCGCCGCGCCAGTTCGTAGCCGTCCATGTCGGGCAGGCCGATGTCGAGCAGCAGGACGTCGGGATGCTCCGTGCGCGCCCGCGCCAGCGCCCCGCGCCCGTCGTACTCGACGCTCACCGCATGCCCCTGCACTTCGAGCAGCGCGGCCAGCATCTGGGCGGCGTCGGCGTTGTCGTCGACCACCAGCACGCGCAGCGTTGCCGCTGTCGTGGACGGCGTCCGCGCCGCCCGCCGCGCCGGCATCGGGCATCGGTGCCGGGACGCGCGCCGCGCAGCGGCAGGCGGATCGAGAACGTCGCTGCCCAGCCCCAGGCCGTCGCTGTGCGCATGCGCGCTGCCGCCGTGCAGGGCGATGAGGCTCTTGACGAGCGCCAGGCCGATCCCGAGGCCGCCCTGGGAACGGTCCGGGGTGCGCTCGGCCTGGGTGAACAGGTCGAAGATGTACGGCAGGACTTCCGGCGCGATGCCGACGCCGTTGTCGCGCACGGCCACCGTCACGCGCTCCGCCGCCACGCGTCACGGCCAGCACGATCCGCCCGCCCGGCGCGCGTGTACTTGGCGGCGTTGTTGAGGATGTTCGAGATGACCTGCACGAGGCGCGTACGGTCGCCGATCACGCGCGCCGGCTGGCCGGACAATTGCAGCGTCAGCGCATGGCGGCGCGTGTCGATCAGGTGCTGGATCATCCAACTAACTCCTGCA
>NZ_CDRNIL010000115.1:0-8993 GCF_977014125.1 Massilia phosphatilytica | reverse complement strand
TATGTACATCTACTTCGTTCAGTTACGTATTGCTAAGGTTAAAACGGAGGAGTTAGTTGGATGATCCAGCACCTCATCGACCGCCTGGCGGAAGCCGGCCTGGTGACACGCACGGCGTGCCCGGGCGACCGTCGCATCAAGCATGTGCGCCTCACCGATGCCGGCCGCGAACGGTATGGGAAAGTGCAAGCGGAAGCCCGCGCATTTCACGCGCACGTGCTGGCGGACGTCGATCAGGTGCTGGTCGAACGGGTGACCAGCCTCTTCGAAACGCTGCGTGACCGGGCCGCGGAAAGATGCCTCGACCACTGAATTGACATGCCTACCAATATGGAGACCACATCGTGAACAACCTGATCGCCCTGCCGGGCCTGACCTTCGACCATGGCGAAGACATAGCCGCCCTGCGCGAAGCCGTACAACAGTTCGCCGCGAGCGAAATCGCCCCCCGCGCGTTCGACATCGACCGCACCGACCAGTTCCCGATGGACCTGTGGAAAAAGATGGGCGAACTGGGCCTGCTCGGCATCACCGTCGGCGAGGAATACGGCGGCGCCAATATGGGGTACCTGGCGCACATCGTCGCCATGGAAGAAATCTCGCGCGCGTCGGCCTCCGTCGGCCTGTCGTACGGCGCTCACTCGAACCTGTGCGTCAACCAGATCAAGCGCAACGGCAACGAAGAGCAGAAGCGCAAATACCTGCCGAAACTGATCTCGGGCGAGCACGTCGGTGCATTGGCCATGTCCGAACCGAACGCCGGTTCCGACGTCGTCAGCATGAAACTGCGCGCCGAGCTGAAGGGCGACCGCTACGTGCTGAACGGCACCAAGATGTGGATCACGAACGGTCCGGACGCCGACACCCTCGTCGTCTACGCCAAGACCGACATCGAAGCCGGCCCGCGCGGCATGACCGCCTTCCTCATCGAGAAGGGTTTCAAGGGTTTCTCCATTGCACAGAAGCTGGACAAGCTGGGCATGCGCGGTTCGCACACGGGCGAGCTGGTGTTTCAGGATTGCGAAGTTCCGGTGGAAAACGTGCTGGGCGGCGTGGGCAAGGGCGTGAACGTGCTGATGTCGGGCCTGGATTTCGAGCGCACCGTGCTCTCCGGCGGCCCGCTGGGCATCATGTCGGCCTGCATGGACGTCGTCGTGCCGTATATTCATGAGCGCAAGCAGTTTGGTCAGGCAATTGGTGAGTTCCAACTGATGCAGGGCAAGATCGCGGATATGTATTCGACGATGATGGCATGCCGCGCTTATGTGTACGCGGTCGGCCAGGCTTGCGACCGCGCCTCGAACCCGGAACAGGTCCGTGCCCTGCGCAAGGACGCGGCCGGCGCCATCCTGTACAGCGCGGAAAAGGCGACGTGGATGGCCGGCGAGGCGATCCAGACGCTGGGCGGCAACGGCTACATCAACGACTATCCGGTAGGCCGCCTGTGGCGCGACGCCAAGCTGTACGAGATCGGTGCCGGTACGAGCGAGATCCGCCGCATGCTGATCGGGCGCGAGCTGTTCGGCGAGACCGCTTGACGAGGCCCGCCATGACCCAACTCGACTCCAAACTCAACCCGCGCAGCGACGAGTTCAAAGCCAACGCCGCCGCCATGCAAACCCTCGTCGACGACTTGCGCGCCAAGGTGGCCCAGATCGCCAAGGGGGGCGGCGAAGCCGCGTGTGCCAAGCACGTCGCACGCGGCAAGCTGTTGCCGCGCGAGCGCGTGCAGATGCTGCTCGATCCGGGCACCCCGTTCCTCGAATTCTCCCAGATGGCCGCCTACGCCATGTACGACGACGCGGCGCCCGCCGCCGGCATCATCACGGGCATCGGCCGCGTCGCGGGCCAGGAATGCGTGATCGTCTGTAACGACGCCACCGTCAAGGGCGGCACGTATTACCCGATGACGGTGAAAAAACACCTGCGCGCGCAGGAGATCGCCGAGCAGAACAACCTGCCCTGCATCTACCTCGTCGACTCGGGCGGCGCCAACCTGCCGAACCAGGACGACGTGTTCCCCGACCGCGACCACTTCGGCCGTATCTTCTATAACCAGGCGACCCTGTCGTCAAAAGGCATCCCGCAGATCGCCGTCGTGATGGGCTCCTGCACGGCGGGCGGCGCGTACGTGCCGGCGATGAGCGACGAATCCATCATCGTCAAGGAACAGGGCACGATCTTCCTGGGCGGCCCGCCGTTGGTCAAAGCGGCGACGGGCGAAGTCGTCACGGCCGAGGACCTGGGCGGCGGCGATGTCCACACGCGCTTGTCCGGCGTCGCCGACCACCTGGCGCAGAACGACACGCACGCGCTGGCGCTCGCGCGAACCATCGTCTCGAACCTGAACCGCACCAAGCCCCAACAGGGCGCGTTGCGCGAAGCCGCGGAACCGAAGTACGCCCCGGAAGAACTGTACGGGATCATCCCCGTCGACACCCGCAAACCGTTCGACGTCCGCGAAGTCATCGCACGCATCGTCGACGGCAGCGAATTCGACGAATTCAAGGCGCGCTACGGCACGACGCTCGTCTGCGGCTTCGCCCACATCTTCGGCATGAAGGTCGGGATCATCGCCAACAACGGCATCCTGTTCTCGGAATCCGCGCTGAAGGGCACGCACTTCATCGAGCTGTGCTGCCAGCGCAAGATCCCGCTGGTCTTCCTGCAGAACATCACCGGCTTCATGGTCGGCCGCAAGTACGAGAACGAAGGCATCGCCCGCAACGGCGCGAAGATGGTCACCGCGGTCGCGACGGCATCGGTCCCCAAGTTCACCGTGATCATCGGCGGCTCGTTCGGCGCCGGCAACTACGGCATGTGCGGCCGCGCGTTCTCGCCGCGCTTCCTGTGGATGTGGCCCAATGCGCGCATCTCCGTGATGGGCGGCGACCAGGCGGCGTCCGTGTTGGCGACCGTCAAGCGCGACGGCATCGAGTCGCGCAGCGGCCAGTGGAGTGCGGACGAGGAAGCCGCGTTCAAGCAGCCGATCAAGGAACAGTACGAACACCAGGGCCACCCGTATTACGCCACCGCGCGCCTGTGGGACGATGGCGTGATCGATCCGGCCGACACGCGCATGGTGCTGGGCCTGGCCCTCTCGGCGGCGCTGAACGCGCCGATCGAGGACACGAAGTTCGGCGTGTTCCGCATGTGAGGAGACGAGACATGGACTACCAGACCCTCACCGTCACCATTACCGACCGCATCGGCCACGTCGCGCTGAACCGCCCCGACCTGCGCAACGCATTCAACGAACAAAGCATCGCCGAACTGGCCCTCGCCTTCGACGAGCTGGGCGCAATGAACTCGTGCGCGCGATCGTGCTGGCCGCGAACGGCACTGCATTCTGCGCAGGCGCGGACCTGAACTGGATGAAGAAGATGGCCGGTTATTCGGATAGCGAAAACCGCGCCGACGCCATGCGCCTCGCCGACATGCTGCGCACCATTTATACGTGCCCGAAGCCCATCGTGGCGAAGGTGCAGGGCGACTGCTACGCCGGCGGCATGGGCCTCGTGGCCGCGTGCGATGTCGTCGTGACCGTCGATACGGCGAACTTCTGCCTGTCCGAAGTCAAGCTCGGGCTGATCCCGGCGACGATCTCGCCGTACGTGATCAAGGCGATGGGAGAACAAGCCGCGCGCCGGTACTTCCTCACCGCCGAACGCTTCGATGCGAAGGAAGCCCACCGCATCGGCTTCGTGCACGAGATCGTGGCGGCCGCGGACCTCGACACGAACCGTCGCGGGCATCGCGCAGGCGCTGGCCAACAACAGCCCGAACGCGGTGCGCGAAGCGAAACGGCTCGTGCGCGAGATCGTCGGGCCAGCCCGTGACCGAAGCGCTGCTGGAAGACACCGCGGACCGCATCGCACTGCATCCGCGCCTCGCGGCGAAGGCCGCGACGGCGTCGACCGTCCTTCCTCGACAAACGCAAGCCGGCCTGGCTGCCTTAAATCCAAGGAGAACGACTTGTTCGACAAAATTCTGATCGCCAACCGGGGCGAGATCGCATGCCGGGTTGCCGCGACCGCGCGCCGCCTCGGCATCAAGACGAGTCGCCGTGTATTCCGAAGCCGATGCGGATGCGAAGCACGTCGCGGCATGCGACGAAGCGGTCCTGCTCGGCCCCGCGCCCTCCAACGAAAGCTATTTGCGCGCCGAGAAATCGTCGAGGCGGCGCTCGCGACCGGCGCCCAGGCGATCCACCCCGGCTACGGCTTCCTGTCGGAAAACGAAGCGTTCGCCGACAGCTGCGCCCGCGCCGGCCTCGTCTTCATCGGACCGCCCGCCTCGGCCATCCGCGCGATGGGATCCAAGTCCGCGGCCAAGGCCTTGATGGAATCGGCCGACGTCCCCCTGGTGCCCGGCTACCACGGCGAGAACCAGGATGCCGGCTTCCTGCGCGGCCAGGCCGACCGGATCGGCTACCCCGTGCTTCTCAAGGCCAGCGCCGGCGGCGGCGGCAAGGGCATGCGCATCGTCGAACGCGGCGAGGATTTCGAAGCCGCGCTCAAGTCCTGCAAGCGCGAGGCTATCAGCAGCTTCGGCGACGACCGCGTGCTGGTGGAAAAATACCTGATCCAGCCGCGCCACATCGAGATCCAGGTGTTCGCCGACTCGCACGGCGACTGCGTTTACCTGTTCGAGCGCGACTGCTCCGTGCAGCGCCGGCACCAGAAGGTGCTGGAGGAAGCGCCGGCGCCCGGCATGTCCGAACAGCGGCGGCGCGCGATGGGACACGCCGCGGTCGCAGCGGCGAAGGCGGTCGGCTACGTCGGTGCGGGCACCGTCCAATTCATCGCCAACCAGGACGGCAGCTTCTACTTCATGGAGATGAACACGCGCCTGCAGGTGGAGCATCCGGTCACGGAAATGATCACCTGCACCGGACCTCGTGCGAGTGGCAGCTGCGGGTCGCCGCCGGCGAGCCGCTGCCGCAGCAGCCAGCACGAACTCGCAGATCCACGGCCACGCCATCGAGGCGCGCGTCTATGCGGAGAATCCGGAAAAGGGATTCCTGCCGTCGATCGGCACCTTGCGCTGCATGGATACGCCGGCCCACGGTCGCGTTCGAACTGGGCGGCGCTGCCGGCGTTCCTGCCGCGCGTCCGCATCGATTCCGGCGTGCGCGCGGGCGATGCGATCTCGCCGTTCTACGATCCGATGATCGCCAAGCTGATCGTGTGGGGCGCGGACCGCGCGCAGGCGCTGGCGCGCATGGCGCAGGCGCTGTCCGAATTCCACATCGTCGGCCTCGCGACCAATATCGCGTTCCTGAAACGCCTCGTCGAAGGCGATGCCTTTGCGCACGCGGATCTGGACACGGGCCTGATCGAGCGAAACACCGCATCGCTGTTCCCGCCGGCAGGCCCGGCGCCGCTGGCCGCGCTGGCGCTGGCGGCCGTCGCCCTCGTCGGTGCGGAAACGCCGGCGGGCATCAACCCGGCCGACCCGTGGACTAGCGCCCACGGCTGGCGCATGAACGGCACGCTGACGCGCCGGCTCGAGTTCTGTAGAGATGCCGGTACGCAGGTGATGGAGATCGCCTACCAGCGCAAGGGTTGGCAGGTACGGGTGGGCGGACAGGTGGCGTCGGTGTCCCTGGCCGGATGCGAGGACACGCTGTTCACGGTCAAGCTCGACGGCGCGGTCGTACGGGGGCATGTCGTGCGCGACAGCCAGCACGTCCACGTTTTTTATCGCGGCGAACATACGACGCTGCAGTACAGCGATCCGCTGGCCCATGCCGGCGATGCCGAAACCGAAGGCGGCCGCCTGACCGCCCCCATGCCCGGCAAGATCGTGGCGCTGTTGACGGAACCGGGTGCCGTGGTCGAGAAAGGCACGCCGCTGCTGATCATGGAAGCCATGAAGATGGAACACACGATCACCTCGCCCGCCGACGGCATCGTCGAGGAACTCCTGTACGCCGTGGGCGACCAGGTGTCCGACGGCGTGCAGCTGCTGACTTTCAGACCCGGGAAGGAACCATGATGGGTCTCCCAACGCATGTGAAACTGGTCGAAGTGGGCCCGCGCGATGGACTGCAGAACGAAGAGGAAACGGTCCCGGCCGAGGCCAAGATCGAACTGGTCGAGCGCCTCGTCGACGCCGGCCTGGCCCACGTCGAAGCCGCCTCGTTCGTCTCGCCCAAATGGGTGCCCAGATGGCGACGTCGGGCGAGGTCATGGACAAGATCCCGCGCCGTCCCGGGGTCGTCTACTCGGCGCTCACACCGAACATGAAAGGCTTCGAGGCGGCACTGGCCGCCCGGGCGGACGAGGTCGTGATCTTCGGTTCCGCGTCCGAAGCTTTCTCTGAACGCAATATCAATTGTTCGATCGCCGCGTCCATCGAGCGGTTCCGCGAGGTCGCCCGGGCCGCGCAGGCGCACTCGATCCCGGCTGCGCGGCAGCATCGAGCTGCTCCGTTCGGCTGTCCCTACCAGGGCAATGTCGCGCCGGAGTGACGCCGACGTCGTCCCGCAGGCTGCGCGAACCTCGGCTGCGGCGCGATCGATATCGCGGACACGATCGGCACCGGTACGCCCGCGCAGGTCGATGCCGTGTACGAGACGGTGCGCGAAGAGAGCTTCCCGCTCAGCCGGGGCTCTCCGGCCATTTTCACGATACCTACGGCCAGGCGCTGGTCAACATCTACGCCGCCCTCCAGCTCGGCGTGTCGATCTTCCATTCCTCCGTCGCGGGCCTGGGCGGTTGCCCCTATGCGAAAGGAGCGACCGGGAATGTGGCGACCGAGGACGTCCTGTACATGCTCGACGGACTTGGCATCCACACCGGGGTGGACCTCGAGAAGGTGGTCGAGGCGGGACAGTTCATCTCCAGGCAGCTGGGGCGCACGGGGTCGAGCCGGGCCGGCAATGCGATCGCGGCGAAACGCCATTCATCGAATCAACACGTATAGATCATCATGGTAGACACAAGCAATTCCCCCGAACAGTACGGGCAGCGCGAGACGATGGAATACGATGTGGTCATCGTCGGCGGCGGCCCTGCCGGGTTGTCCGCCGCGATCCGGCTCGAGCAGCTCGCCGCCGGCAAGGGAACCGATGTCTCGGTCTGCGTGCTGGAAAAGGGATCCGAAATCGGCGCGCACATCCTGTCGGGCGCGGTTATGGACCCCGATCGCGATGAACGAACTGTTTCCGAACTGGAAGGAGCTGGGTGCGCCGCTGAACACCCCGGTGACCGAAGACCGGTTCCTGTTCCTCACCGAACGAAACGCCTACCGGACGCCCGCCTGGGCCTTGCCCGGCTGCTTCCAGAACCACGGTAACTATGTCATCTCGCTCGGCAATGTGGTCCGCTGGCTGGGACAACAAGCCGAAGCGCTCGGTGTGGAAATCTTTCCCGGCTTTCCAGCCGCCGAAGTCCTGTATCACGACGACGGGTCGGTGCGTGGCGTGGCCACGGCAAACATGGGTGTCGACCGCCACGGCAATCCGACCGATGCGTTCCAGCCCGGCATCGAACTGCACGCCAAATACACGTGTTTTGCGGAAGGCGCCCGCGGCCACCTCGGCAAGCAGTTGATCGCCAGGTTCGAACTGGACAAGGGCCGGGACCCGCAAACCTACGCGCTGGGCATCAAGGAATTGTGGGAGATCGATCCGGCCAAGCACCAGCCCGGCCTCGTCATTCACAGCGCGGGCTGGCCGCTGGATGCGGATACCTATGGCGGCTCGATCTCCCACAATGCCTTTGATGCCCCACGCGTGTTCGGTGCGGGCCTTCTGCAGTTCGAACCTGGCGATCAACTGCTTGCCGAGGTGGCCGCAGCTGCAACGCATGTTATTTGGCGTGCAGTTCGATGCCACTCGAACGCATCGGTCGGATTGCCAGTGGCGGTCGACACCCCATGTTTGCATGGCACGCGCGCCGAACCGTCGGTCGTGCGGGAAGCTCGGCGGCTGGAAAGCCGGAACCTGCACGCCGAGCGCTTCGGCTTGTTGTGCAGCCAGCGAACCACGTCCGAGCGAGATGACGTAGTTACCGTGGTTCTGGAAGCGGGCCCGGGCGAGGCCGAGCGGGCGTGGGTGGCGACTTGGCTCCAGTGAGGAACAGGAACCGGTCTTCAGGTCACCGGGGTGTTCAGCGGCGCCGCCGGCTCCTTCCAGTTCGGAAACAGTTCGTTCGTCGCGATCAGGTCCGTGACCGCACTCGACGGCGCGCGGATCCCTTTTCCCACGCAGACCGAGACATCGGTTTCCTTGCCGGCGGCGAGCTGCTTGAGCGCGGATCGCCGCGGACAACCCCGGCAGGGCCGCCGCCGACGATGACCGCATCGTATTCCATCAGCCTCGCACTGCCTGTTCAGGGACCTGTTTGTGTCTACCATGAGATCATCTATACGTGTTAGTTCAATAAATGGCGTTTCGCGCCGCGATGGCCGGGTTGGCCCGCTCGACCCCGTGCGCCCTACCTGGAGATGAACTGTCCGCCTCGACCACCTTCTCGAGGTCCACCCCGGTGTGGATGCCAGTCCGTCGACAGGACGTCCTCGGTCGCCACATTGCCGGTCGCTCCTTCGCATGGGCAACCGCCAGGCCCGCGACGTCGGGAATGGAAGATCGACGGCGCTGAGGGCGGCGTAGATGTTGACCAGCGCCTGGCCGTAGGTATAGTGAAAATGGCCGGACAGCCGGGCGAGCGGAAACTGTTTCGCGACCGTCTGGTACACCGCATCGACCTGCGCGGGGGCGGGTGCCGGTGCCGATCGTGTCCGCGATATCGATCTCGTCGCAGCCGAGGGTCGCGCAGCCTGCGGACGACGTCGGCGACATCCTCCGGCGCCACGTCCTGGTAGGGACAGCCGAAGAGATGTACCCGCGCAGCCGGATCGAGCTGCGCCTGCGCGGCCCGGCGACTGTCGCGGAACCGCTCGATGGACGCGGCGAAATCGAACAATTGATATTGCGTTCAAGGAAGCTTCGGACGCGGAACCGAAGATCACGACCTCGTCCGCCG
>NZ_CDRNIL010000114.1:0-5610 GCF_977014125.1 Massilia phosphatilytica | reverse complement strand
GTAGGCAGGCAGCTTCGTCGCGCCGGGGTGACCGCATCGGGCACGTGTCGCCGACGCGCCGATGAACACGACAGGAACACGTTCGATGAAGGAGAAACCGATGACGCTGTTCACGAAAGTCGACGGCGTTCTTGATCGCGCCGTCGATCCGGCCTACCGGGACGGCGCGCTGTCCGGTTCCAGATATCCCGGCCGCTTACTCCAGCGCGGCGCAGCCCACGCTCTGCCTGAGCGCATCGCGCGACGGGGTGGCGGCTGCAATGAAGGCGCACACGGCCAACCGTAGCGGCCACCTGGAGATCGTCAGCATGCACGTGGCGGCCGACCGGATTTGCGATCTGCGCAATGCGTCGGCATTGGCGGCCATGGGAATTGGACAGACTCGAGGACGCCGTCGCACCCTGGCAAGAGGTCGTCGCCGGCGGGGGGCACCCCGAGGTCATGGTCTGTGCGCGACCGGCTGGAGGCGCTTGGCGCACAAGGGCTGGTCGATCCCTCGAGAAAGGCACCGGGCCTGTGGCATCTGGTTCTGTTTTCCGGGAACCAGGACGATTCTCCCACGGTCCATGTGATCGACTGATGTCGCCACGCCTCGTATGTCGCGCAGAAATTGGCGGGCCCGCGCCATGGTCCAGTTCATCGACGGGCGGGCAGGCTGGTCCGGCGCAACCGAGGAGAACAGCCATGCAACGAGCACTGATGAGCGCGGCCATGGTCGTGGCCGTTGCGTTGACATCGACCGCCGCCCTGGCGGGCCCCACCCCGCAGCAGCAGAACGGCATCACCTACATCAACGGCGGCGTCGGCACGGAAGAACAGGACGCGATGAAAGCCCAGCGCGCCAACTACAACCTGCTGCTGACCTTCGCGACCCAGCAGAGCGGCGCCTACCGGTCCGACGTCCAGCTCGACATCCTGGACACCAAGGGCACGCACCTGGTGAGCGCGGCGAACACGGGGCCGATGTTCTTCGCCAAGCTGCCGCCGGGCACGTACCGCATCATGGCGGCGGCCCAGGACAAGACCTTCAAGCGCACCGTCAAGGTTGGCAATGCGCCCAAGGAAATCGTCCTGCATTGGGAAAACGACTCGCCGGACGATCCGGGGCCGCAGGACTAAGCACTCGACGCAGCCAGCCGCCGCACGAGGTCGTCCATCCGCTCCGCCGGCACCTGGGCATAGCCGAGCAGCAGGCCGTTGCAAGGCGGCCCGCCCGGCAGCGCATGGGTCGACAGGGCATTCACGACGATGCCCTGCGCGCGCGCCCGGCGCACGATCTCCACGTCCGCCGGGCCGTCGGCGGGCAGGCGCAGCGCCAGGTGCATGCCCGCGGACGCCCCTTCCACGACGGCGCGATCGCCCAGGTGCCGGTCGAGCGCCGCGACCAGCGCATCGCGCCGCTGGCGGTACAGGCGGCGCATGCGGCGCAGGTGCAGCGCGAATTCGCCGCTGCGCAGGAATTCGGCCAGCGCCAGCGCTCCGCCGTGCGCCCCGCGGCCGACGACTGGGCGCGCATGGCCGCCAGCGGCAACGCCAGGCCGGCCGGCAGCGACGAGGAAGCCGATCCGCAGCGCCGGGAACATCGTCTTGCTGAACGTGCCGCAGTACAGCACGGGCGCATCCGGCACCAGGCCCTGCATGGCCGCCAACGGCGGGCCCTCGTGGCGGAATTCGCTGTCGTAGTCGTCCTCGACGATCAGCGCGCCGGCGGCACGCGCCCCGGCGATCAGCGCCATGCGCCGCGCCGGCGACATCACCACGCCAGCCGGATACTGGTGCGACGGCGTCGTGTAGATCAGCCTCGGGCGGCGCCGGGTCCAGTCCTGCACGGCGGGCGCCATGCCTTCGGCGTCGACGGTGATGCCTTCGACGACGAGACCGGCGCCCCGGAACGCCGCCAGCGCGCCGCCGTAGCCGGGATGCTCGATCCAGGCCGTGTTGCCCGCGTCGGCGCAGGCGTGGGCGCACAGGTCGAGGCTCGATTGCGTGCCGTCCGTGATGAACACCTGGCCCGGCTCGCACACCACGCCGCGCGACGCGCGCAGGTAGTCGGCGATGGCGGTGCGCAGCGCGGGCTCGCCGGCCGGGTCGCCGTAGTCAGCTGCGCCGCCGACAGCCCGCGCCAAGCGCGGTCCAGCAGGCGGCGCCACTGCGCGAGCGGAAACGCGCGCAGGTCCGGCACGCCGGGCGTGAACGGCAATCCGTCGCCGGGACTACCGTGCACGGTCCGCAGGTTCTGGGCGCGGCGCGCCAGGCCCGCCTGCGGCACGTCGGCCGCGCGCCGGCGCGGCGCGGGCGCGATGCCGGCGACCACCGTCCCGCGCCGGTCCGGGATCACGAATCCTTCGCAGGCCAGCTGCTCGTACGCATACAGCACGGTGTTGCGCGCGATGCCCAGTTCCTGCGCCAGCGCGCGCGTGGCCAGCAGGCGCGTGCCGGCCGCCAGCGTGCCGTCGCGGATGGCCGTGCGCAGGCATTCGTGCAGCAGCCGCTGGCGCGGCCAGGGGTGACCGGACAAGCCATGACGGGCGTGGTCGCGGGCGAAGGCGTCGAGCAGCAGCGCGTAATCCATCGTGGCTCCATGAAATTGCGTGGTCCTGGACCTGTTCCTGGAGCCATCCCGGCCATTATAGTGCGGCTTCCATCCCTACTTTCGAGGCCATGAACACTGCTCCTTCCCTCCGCACCCAGGTCAAGCGCGGCGCGCCCAAGGCGTCCTACGATCCCGCCCTGCTGCACGCCATCGTCGATGCCGCCTACATCTGCCAGATCGCCTTCGCCGACGCGCACGGCGTGCACTGCATCCCCACCGCCTGCTGGCGCAGCGGCGATCACCTGTACATCCACGGGTCGAACGGCAGCCGCATGCTGCAGCGCCTGACGGAACAGGATTGCTGCGTGACGATCACGCACCTGGACGGGCTCGTGCTGGCACGTTCCGCCTTCAGCCACACGATGAACTACCGCAGCGCGATGGTGTATGGCCGCTTCGAGGTCGTCGGCGAGGCCGCCAAGCGGCAGGCGCTGGAAGATTTCATGGAGCACCTGCTGCCGGGCCGCCAGGCCCTCGTGCGTCCCGGGAACGACAAGGAGTACGCCGCCACGACCGCACTGCGCATTTCCCTCGCCGAGGCTGTGTGCAAGGTCCGCAGCGGTCCGCCCAGCGACGACGAGGAAGACATGGACATCGCCACCTGGGCCGGCGTGCTGCCCCTCGCGCAGGTGCGCGGGACGCCCGTGCCGGACCCGCAGTGCACGCTGCCGGCGCCGGACCACGTGCGCGACTGGGTTACTTCTTGACGATCTTTTCCAGCGTCTGCTCGACGTAATCGCGGTCGTTGTCGGTGAAGCGCAGCTTGACGGGATACCACTCGTGTCCCGGCGCCAGCCAGATATCGAGGGTCTGGTCCTTCGATCCCGGCGGCGGCGCCCGCATCACGTGGACGGCATCCACTTCGCCGAGCGACGCGCCGGCCTGGACCTTTTCGCGGCCGACGACGCGGAACGTCCACGGGTCGGCGTCGCGCGGGCCGATCACGAAGAACCGCCATTCCGAGCCCGGCTTGAATTTGTCTTTCGCGGCGCGCGCGACCGCCACCAGTTGCCACGAAACCGACACGCGGTCCTGCTCGCCGCCCTTGATCGGGTAGGTCTTGTCGCCGTCGCTGAAGGTGATGGTCTTGCCGTCGCGGTCGAACGTGGCCGTCGTCGGGTCCTTGTGGAAGCGCTTGTCGTAGTACTCGGCCGGCGCGAGGCCCCAGGTGTCGACGACGCCCGTGCTGCGGTTTTCCGTCAGCTCGCCCAGCAGCGCCACGCGCGACTCGGCGTTGACCGAATACTTGCCGTCGTTCGCGCGCCAGGTGAGCGTCGCCTCGCCGTTCAGGTTGAAGCCGCGCTGGCGCGCGCCGATGGAATAGCTCAGGTCGGCCGACGGCGGCAGGTCAAACGGGCGCTTGACGGCCGGGTGCTCCTCCGCCGCGCCGGCCGGGCCGCCCATCACCGTCAGGGAGAGCGTCATGGCGACGAGTCCCGCGCCTGCCAGTTTCTTTACATTCTTCATATCAGCTTCCTGCTTGTTTGATCACGATATTGTTCACGGTCTGGGTCGTCACAGCCCCGCTCGCCTCGACGTTGCGGATCTGTACCGGATACCAGCCATAGCCCGGCGCCAGCCACAATTCCAGGCGCGAATTGTACGAGCCTGGCTTGGGTGGCCGCACGAGGTGCCACGTGGCGATGCGGCCCAGCGGCGTGTCGATCTGTTCCTGGCCGGCCACCGTAAACGTAAAAACGCTTGCGTCGCGGTCTTCGCCGACAAGGATGTCGATATTTCCCGACAATTGTTTCGGATCACCGCGCGCGATGGCCGCCAAGTCTGCAGCGGCACGCTGGCCTTGTCCTGCGCGCCCGGCACCAGCGGGTATTTCGCGGCCGATGCCGAAAACGTCAGCGTGCCGTCCGGACGATTGAAATGCGTCGCCGTCATGGCGCGCCCGCGCCGCTTCTCCGTCATCAGGGTGGGGACGAATCCTTCGTTGCCCACCGTACCCTCGCTCGTGAGGGTGAGCAGGTTCAGCGTGCGCGAACATGATGCGGATGCCCGCCTCGACCTGGACGCGATAACCGGACGGCGTCACCCGCCACGACAGCAACGCATCGCCGCTCCACTTCGTGCCGTTCGCGTCGGTGCGCGCGACGTCGAGCGTGATGTCGGCCGACGGCGGCATGTCGACCTTGTAGCGGCGCGCTTCCGGCGCGGCCGGCGGCTTCGGTGCCGCGTCCGCCTGGGCCTGCGCCGCCGCGCCCTGGGGCGCCGCCTGCCGCGATTGTACGGTGCCCGCGCCGCCGACGGCGCCATCCTGGCCCGTTTGCCGTGCCGCGGCATCCGCGGCGGCGATGCCGTCGGATTGCGGCGTCAATGCGGGCGTTGCGCCCGCTGCCGTGCCATCGGGCGCGCCTTGCGCCGGCGCGGCGTCATCCGGGCCGGGCGGCGGCGGCACGGGGATCACGGGCTCCGGCACCACCTCGGGCACCGGCGGCGGATCGAGCGCGGGCTGCGGCGGCGGCATGGGCGGCAGCGGACGGGGCTGCGGTGCCTCGACCAGCTCGGCCGTCAGGGGCGCGCGCGCCATCCGCGCGGAACGGTCGGGCACGCGGCCCACCTGGCCGGCGAACCAGACGAATACGAGCACGTGCAGCAGGATCGTGAGCACGCCCAGCGCCAGTTGCCGGCGGCGCCCGTGGTTCTTGGCGTATGCGGTCCTCATCCGCCTAGTGTAGCCGGTCCGCCCGCCGCACGCGTACCCGCCCCTGCATCCGCATCTATATCCGCTCTTATTTATCTGTTACGCTAGCGGCGACCAATTCAGGAGACCACCATGCTGAAACCCTCGCCCCATGCCCGGCATGACGGACACCCTGGACTTCGTCAAGAACCTGTGGGGATCGATGCAGATCCCCGGCACCGGCCTGCCCGGCATGCCGGGCATGGCCACGCCCCCGATGTCGACCGATGACCTGGACAAGCGCATCGCCGACCTCGAGGCGGTCGAGTCCTGGCCGAACCTGGACCTCACCATGCTGCGCGGGACCATCCAGGCCCTGGACGTA
>NZ_CDRNIL010000113.1:0-2424 GCF_977014125.1 Massilia phosphatilytica | reverse complement strand
TTGTAACCTTGCTTCGACGTTACGTATTGCTAAGGTTAAAACGGAGGAGTTAGTTGGATGATCCAGCACCTGGTCTAGAGCTTGCTGGGAGCGGGACTACGACTATCATGCCGCGCCGATGCATCTCTCCCATCTCGGCCGGAATGATCAACCCGTCCAGCGGCCGGCCGATCGCCTCGCTGGCGCGCCATCCGAAGGTCTTCTCGGCCTGCCGGTTCCACTCGCGCACGATGCCATCCCGGTCCAGTCCGATATAGGCATCGTTGGCGTTCTCGATCACGCTGCGTAGTTCGGCTTCCCGGTCCTTCAGCATTTGCTCTGCTCGCCGCTGGTGGGTCATAGCACTCTCCAGCATGGCAACCGCGTCGTTCAGTTCCCGGGTACGGGTCGCGACGCGCGTTTCCAGGTCCGCGCGTAGCGCCTGCAGCTTCGCTTCGGCCTCCTTTTGCGCCTGAATATCCTTGATGGCTGCGACGTAGTAAAGCAGTTCGCCAGCCGGTCCGGTTTTCTTCGTGACGTTCAGATTTATCCAGACGAGAGTGCCATCCTTCCTGACATAGCGTTTCTCCAATTGATATTGGTCGATCGTGCCAGCCTCCAGCTGCTGCTGCAACGCGAGGTCCGTATCCAGGTCTGGTGGATAGGTAATGTCGCGGAATGTCGTCCGGTACACTTCCTCCGCCGCATAGCCGACGATTCGGCACAACGCCTCGTTCACGCTCAGCCACCCGCCATCCGGCGCGACCATCGCCATGCCGATGCTGGCAATGTCGAATACCGACCGGAACCGTGCCTCGCTGGACGCAATCGCGTCGCCGGACCGCTCGACGCTGTGACGTGCGACTGCCAGCGCTTCGCGGTAACGCATCTCTTTCGTGATGATGTCTGCCAGGTCCCGCAACGTCTGCAAGTCGTCGACGGACAACTGCCGCGGCTTGGAGTCAATGGCGCACAGCGTCCCCAGCGCATGACCGCCGGCGCTGCGAATCGGAACGCCTGCGTAAAATCTGATGTTCGGATCGCCGTTTACGAGGGCATTGTCCTCGAACCTCGGATCGGCGGCGGCATCGGGAACGACCAGCGGCGCGCTCTGCAGGATCGCGTGCGCGCAGAAGGCGACCTCGCGGGAAGTTTGCTGTACATCCAGTCCGATGCGCGACTTGAACCATTGGCGATCCTTGTCAACCAGCGAAAACACGGCAATTGGTACGTCCAGCAGGCGCGCTGTAAGCCGGGTAATCTGGTCGAAGACCGGTTCCGGAGCGGTATCCAGAATGTCGAGGGACTTGAGCAGTTCCTGGCGCTCCGGCTCGTCAAGAGAATGGGATGCTGCTGGCATACGATAGCTCGCTATAAAGATCAAGGCGCGAACACCTTTTGCCAGAACTTTACCAGACGATCAGTTAGAGCTCGACAAGATTCCACACGCCGCGCTCTATACCTCGGCGCGGTGCTGTTGGGCGATTTCTTTGAACGATCTCGGTCAAACGCACACGTGCTCCACAGGGGTATGCAAACTCAACACTTTTGTTGACAAAGCGGACTAAGGACACTGAACGGCACGGTCTTGAAACAGTGTAAACGGGCAAAAAAATACCCGCTGTGAGGCGGGTGAAATCTATTTTCTTGAAGGAAGATAGAGGAGACACAAGCATGATCGTGCACCGCATAAAAACTGTCCAATGACCGTCCGTGATATCTGCAATGCGTTGAAAGCTTGTCTTACAAGACTAAGTAACAATGTCGACATTACCAATAATATCGTCGAGTTTTTAGCTGCTCATATTTCTGGTCTATGTTGCGCCCTTGCTGACAATTTTCGACGATAAACAACTAACAGAATATGTTAGAAGTCAGGCGCTACAGTCCAGTAGACCAGTGTGCTAACAAATCGATACGCCGAATGCGAACCCCGGTCTCGCTCCCAAGCAAATATTGCTGTTGCAAGTTCGCCGGCCCGAGATCGACATCGAACATGATCTTTCCTTCAGCGTCTGGCCTTACTTCCGAGTTCATGAGACCGTCGACTAGGACGGCCACCTTACTTTTGCCACGGAACAGAGCCGGTGTCATGATAGTAGTAGTCCCGCTCCCAGCAAGCTCTAGACCGGTGCTCGACACATGTTTCATATTGATGAACTCAAGCGCGCGAAGCGGATCTGCACTCACCTTCCACCCATATACCTCAAAGTATGGCTCAATCGACTTATAGTCGAACATTCTAGGTATGGGAGCAAACTGAGAAAAAACTGTTTGGAACCTGGGTATTGCCTGTTGAATGTGATGTTTCATCAAAGTCGCGCTATGGCAGCCCCAATCCAACTCTTCCCAATAATGCGGTATTGCCATTTCGTTAAACACGGTATGGAGATTTCTGCTTTCTGGAAGAATAGCTCCTGACTCCACTGCACAGAATGGAAGAGC
>NZ_CDRNIL010000112.1:0-3681 GCF_977014125.1 Massilia phosphatilytica | reverse complement strand
TGTTAGCCTTTGGTTCAGTTGTTACGTATTGCTAAGGTTAAAACGGAGGAGTTAGTTGGATGATCCAGCACCTGCTTACGGTTCACTACTCACGACGATGTTTTTTTTGGTACCTTTTTTTTCACCGGAAAGGACCCGTAAAGTGATAATGATTATCATCTACATATCACAACGTGCGTGGAGGCCATCAAACCACGTCAAATAATCAATTATGACGCAGGTATCGTATTAATTGATCTGCATCAACTTAACGTAAAAACAACTTCAGACAATACAAATCAGCGACACTGAATACGGGGCAACCTCATGTCAACGAAGAACAGAACCCGCAGAACAACAACCCGCAACATCCGCTTTCCTAACCAAATGATTGAACAAATTAACATCGCTCTTGAGCAAAAAGGGTCCGGGAATTTCTCAGCCTGGGTCATTGAAGCCTGCCGTCGGAGACTAACGTCAGAAAAGAGAGCATATACATCAATTAAAAGTGATGAAGAATGAACATCCCGCGTTCTTCCCTCCGAACAGGACGATATTGTAAATTCACTTAATTACGAGGGCATTGCAGTAATTGAGTTGCAGTTTTACCACTTTCCTGACAGTGACAGACTGCGTGTTGGCTCTGTCACAGACTAAATAGTTTGAATGATTAGCAGTTATGGTGATCAGTCAACCACCAGGGAATAATCCTTCATATTATTATCGTGCTTCACCAACGCTGCCTCAATTGCTCTGAATGCTTCCAGAGACACCTTATGTTCTATACATGCAATTACAACATCAGGGTAACTCATAGAAATGGTGCTATTAAGCATATTTTTTACACGAATCAGATCCACGGAGGGATCATCAGCAGATTGTTCTTTATTCATTTTGTCGCTCCATGCGCTTGCTCTTCATCTAGCGGTTAAAATATTACTTCAAATCTTTCTGTATGAAGATTTGAGCACGTTGGCCTTACATACATCTGTCGGTTGTATTTCCCTCCAGAATGCCAGCAGGACCGCACTTTGTTACGCAACCAATACTATTAAGTGAAAACATTCCTAATATTTGACATAAATCATCAACAAAACACAAGGAGGTCAGACCAGATTGAAACGATAAAAACGATAATGCAAACTACGCGCCCTCGTATCACATGGAAGGTTTTACCAATGGCTCAGGTTGCCATTTTTAAAGAAATATTCGATCAAGTGCGAAAAGATTTAGACTGTGAATTGTTTTATTCTGAACTAAAACGTCACAACGTCTCACATTATATTTACTATCTAGCCACAGATAATATTCACATCGTGTTAGAAAACGATAACACCGTGTTAATAAAAGGACTTAAAAAGGTTGTAAATGTTAAATTCTCAAGAAACACGCATCTTATAGAAACGTCCTATGATAGGTTGAAATCAAGAGAAATCACATTTCAGCAATACAGGGAAAATCTTGCTAAAGCAGGAGTTTTCCGATGGGTTACAAATATCCATGAACATAAAAGATATTACTATACCTTTGATAATTCATTACTATTTACTGAGAGCATTCAGAACACTACACAAATCTTTCCACGCTAAATCATAACGTCCGGTTTCTTCCGTGTCAGCACCGGGGCGTTGGCATAATGCAATACGTGTACGCGCTAAACCCTGTGTGCATCGTTTTAATTATTCCCGGACACTCCCGCAGAGAAGTTCCCCGTCAGGGCTGTGGACATAGTTAATCCGGGAATACAATGACGATTCATCGCACCTGACATACATTAATAAATATTAACAATATGAAATTTCAACTCATTGTTTAGGGTTTGTTTAATTTTCTACACATACGATTCTGCGAACTTCAAAAAGCATCGGGAATAACACCATGAAAAAAATGCTACTCGCTACTGCGCTGGCCCTGCTTATTACAGGATGTGCTCAACAGACGTTTACTGTTCAAAACAAACCGGCAGCAGTAGCACCAAAGGAAACCATCACCCATCATTTCTTCGTTTCTGGAATTGGGCAGAAGAAAACTGTCGATGCAGCCAAAATTTGTGGCGGCGCAGAAAATGTTGTTAAAACAGAAACCCAGCAAACATTCGTAAATGGATTGCTCGGTTTTATTACTTTAGGCATTTATACTCCGCTGGAAGCGCGTGTGTATTGCTCACAATAATTGCATGAGTTGCCCATCGATATGGGCAACTCTATCTGCACTGCTCATTAATATACTTCTGGGTTCCTTCCAGTTGTTTTTGCATAGTGATCAGCCTCTCTCTGAGGGTGAAATAATCCCGTTCAGCGGTGTCTGCCAGTCGGGGGAGGCTGCATTATCCACGCCGGAGGCGGTGGTGGCTTCACGCACTGACTGACAGACTGCTTTGATGTGCAACCGACGACGACCAGCGGCAACATCATCACGCAGAGCATCATTTTCAGCTTTAGCATCAGCTAACTCCTTCGTGTATTTTGCATCGAGCGCAGCAACATCACGCTGACGCATCTGCATGTCAGTAATTGCCGCGTTCGCCAGCTTCAGTTCTCTGGCATTTTTGTCGCGCTGGGCTTTGTAGGTAATGGCGTTATCACGGTAATGATTAACAGCCCATGACAGGCAGACGATGATGCAGATAACCAGAGCGGAGATAATCGCGGTGACTCTGCTCATACATCAATCTCTCTGACCGTTCCGCCCGCTTCTTTGAATTTTGCAATCAGGCTGTCAGCCTTATGCTCGAACTGACCATAACCAGCGCCCGGCAGTGAAGCCCAGATATTGCTGCAACGGTCGATTGCCTGACGGATATCACCACGATCAATCATAGGTAAAGCGCCACGCTCCTTAATCTGCTGCAATGCCACAGCGTCCTGACTTTTCGGAGAGAAGTCTTTCAGGCCAAGCTGCTTGCGGTAGGCATCCCACCAACGGGAAAGAAGCTGGTAGCGTCCGGCGCCTGTTGATTTGAGTTTTGGGTTTAGCGTGACAAGTTTGCGAGGGTGATCGGAGTAATCAGTAAATAGCTCTCCGCCTACAATGACGTCATAACCATGATTTCTGGTTTTCTGACGTCCGTTATCAGTTCCCTCCGACCACGCCAGCATATCGAGGAACGCCTTACGTTGATTATTGATTTCTACCATCTTCTACTCCGGCTTTTTTAGCAGCGAAGCGTTTGATAAGCGAACCAATCGAGTCAGTACCGATGTAGCCGATAAACACGCTCGTTATATAAGCGAGATTGCTACTTAGTCCGGCGAAGTCGAGAAGGTCACGAATGAACTAGGCGATAATGGCGCACATCGTTGCGTCGATTACTGTTTTTGTAAACGCACCGCCATTATATCTGCCGCGAAGGTACGCCATTGCAAACGCAAGGATTGCCCCGATGCCTTGTTCCTTTGCCGCGAGAATGGCGGCCAACAGGTCATGTTTTTCTGGCATCTTCATGTCTTACCCCCAATAAGGGGATTTGCTCTATTTAATTAGGAATAAGGTCGATTACTGATAGAACAAATCCAGGCTACTGTGTTTAGTAATCAGATTTGTTCGTGACCGATATGCACGGGCAAAACGGCAGGAGGTTGTTAGCGCAAAAAAAAAATTCCAAAAAAAAAATTCCAAAAAAAAAAGCGACTAACAAACACAATCTGATGGCAGGTGCTGGATCATCCAACTAACTCCTCCGTTTTAACCTTAGCAATACAT
>NZ_CDRNIL010000111.1:0-10652 GCF_977014125.1 Massilia phosphatilytica | reverse complement strand
CATGGCACCACAACTTCCATGGCTGTAGCTTGTTCATGACACAACCTTGTCTGTAAGGACACCCTTCAAGTCGGGTTTTGATCGCGGATATGTGTGATTGTTCAAAAATCTGAACAATGGATTCGCAAATGGACTATTTATTGGATTGTAGATGAAGACTATAGTGTCGGTACGGTAGCTGGTAAATGCGATATTTGTAAAACCCAACGACAGGAGCGGATCATGAAAGCGCATCGCGATGCAGTCGCGGCAGTGTTCGGACTGGTGCTCGGCGTGGCGGCCATGCAGGCACGGTACTCACCGACGAGTACGCGCATGCGGCCGGCGCCGAGGCGCGCGGCGACGAGCTGCGCTGTTCCACGTCGTCGCGACGGGCGAACAATGCGATGCGACCGCGATCCCGGCCGTGCTGGTGGCATCCAACGAGGCCGTACGATGACCGTCGCGCGCAAGCCGGAGAACGGCCATACGCTGGCGGTACGTGACCTGCAGGTCGTGGGCGCGGAACGACCGCTGGCGGCACGCCTGTACAAGGCGGCTGTCGACGGCAAGCGCGACGTATTGATCGTGTTCTTCCACGGTGGCGGGTTCGTCGACGGCGACCTGGAAGACGCCGATCCGTTCCTGCGCCACCTGTGCGAGGCGAGCGGCTATCCGGTCGTGTTGTCGTCGACCTATACGCTGGCGATCGGTGAAGCCGAGTTCCCCGCCGCCGCCGAGGATGCGCATGCCGTGCTGATGTGGGCAAAGAAGAACAAGAGCAAGCTCGGCTGGACGGGCAAGCGCATGCTGGTCGCGGGGATCGAAGCCGGAGCGAACCTCGCCGCCGTGTGTACGCTGATGGCGCGCGACCGGGGCGCGCCGCGGCTGGCCGGCCAGATCCTGCTGATGCCGATGCTGGATCCGGGCCTGTCGACCTGCTCGATGCGCGAAATGCCGACCTGCTCCGAACGGGCGAAAGTGTTCGACGAGTGCGCCGCCGCCTACCGGGGTTATCTGCCGCACGCGGCCGACCGCAGCCATCCGTATGCATCGCCACTGCAGTCGAGCCGTTTGAAGAACCTGCCGCCGGCCTTGATCCTGTCGATCGAGGACGATCCGCTGCGCGACGAAGCGGAAGCCTACGGCGGCAAACTGATCCAGTCGGGCGTGCCGACGACGGTCAGGCGCCTGCAGCCTGCGCAAGCACTGCAGGAACCGAATGCACGCGATACGTGTGCCTGTCGGGGCCACGCATTAAGCGAGATCTCCAACTTCATTGCCGGGCTCGACGAGGAAGAAGAGCCGGCCGGTTGTTGATCCCGCGGATCACGTAATTCACCACCCACGATAAAAAAACGTGCCCGTGAGGCACGGGAGACCTGTCTTTTCCTGAAAAAGCCTGGGAAGGACCGTTTTCGTCCATTCATTAATAAATAGTTAATAACCGGAGGGCTAACCATGAAACCGATTCAACAATTCCAGATGGCTGTGCGTCCCGTCGTGCTGGCGCTGGGGGCCGCAGGCATCGCTGCCCTGATCGCCGGCTGCTCGGATGCGACCGGCAAGGCGGCCGAAGCGCAGACCCAGGCGCAGGCCGGTCCGCCGGTGTCGGCCGCGACCGTGCTCGAGAAGTCGATCGCCGAAACCCAGGAATTTTCGGGCCGCCTGGAAGCCATCGAGCACGTCGAGATCCGTCCGCGCGTGTCCGGCTATATCACGTCCGTCAACTTCAAGCCGGGCTCGGAAGTCAAGAAAGGCGACGTGCTGTTCGTGATCGATCCGCGTCCGTACCAGGCCGAAGCCGAGCGCGCCGAGGCGGCCGCGAAATCCGCCCGCGCCAAGGCCGACCTGGCTCGCGTCGAACTGGCCCGCGCCGAGCGCCTGCTGGGCGACAAGGCGATCGCGCAGCGCGAATACGACGCGAGCCTGTCCAGCCAGAAGGAACTCGACGCCACGGCGCGCGCCGCGGAAGCGCAGGCCCAGGCAGCGCGCCTGAACCTGTCGTACACCCGCATCATCTCGCCGATCGACGGCCGCGTGTCGAAGGCCGAGATCACCCTCGGCAACCTGGTCGACGCGTCGAACGTGCTGACGTCCGTCGTGTCGCTGGACCGCATCTACGCCAGCTTCGACGGCGACGAGGAAACCTACCTGCGCGTCGCCAAGCTGGCCCACGACGGCCAGGCGGTGCCGGTGAACGTGGGCCTCGTCAACGAGGACGGCTACCCGCACCAGGGCAAGCTGGAATTCGTCGACAACCAGCTCGACGCGCAGACCGGTTCCGTGCGCATGCGCGCCACGTTCGAGAACAAGGACCGCGCCATGGCGCCCGGCCTGTTCGCCCGCGTGCAGATCGGCGGCGGCGACGCGAAGCCCGCCCTGTTGATCACGGACCGCGCGATCGGCACGGACCAGAGCCACAAGTTCGTGTTCGTCGTGGGCGCGGACGGCAAGGCCGAGTATCGCGAAGTGAAGCTCGGTCCCGTCGTCGACGGCCTGCGCGTGGTGCGCGCCGGCCTGAAACCGGGCGAGAAGATCGTCGTCAACGGCCTGCAGCGCGTGCGTCCGGGTTCGCCCATCACGGCGCAGGTGGTGCCGATGGTCGCGACGCTCGACACGGGCAAGGCGCCCGCCAAGGATGCGGCGCTGGCCATGGCTGACAGCAAATAAGGACAAGAACACATGAACATCTCACGCTTTTTCGTCGACAAGCCGATCTTCGCGGCCGTGCTGTCGGTGCTGGTCTTCGTGGCCGGCCTCATCTCGATCTTCGAGTTGCCGATCTCGGAGTACCCCGACGTCGTGCCGCCCTCCGTGGCGGGTGCGCGCCCAGTACCCGGGCGCCAATCCGAAGGTCATCGCGGAAACCGTCGCCACGCCGCTGGAGCAGGAAATCAACGGCGTCGAAAACACGCCGTACATGACGTCGCAAAACACGTCGGACGGCGCGCTGATGCCTGACGGTGACCTTCAAGAAGATCGGCACCAACGTCGAGCAGGCCGAGACGGCCGTGCAGAACCGCGTCCAGCGCGCGCTCCCGCGCCTGCCGACGAGGTGCGCCAGATCGGCGTCACGACGGTCAAGAGCTCGCCCAACATCACGATGGTGGTGCACCTGAAATCGCCGGACGGCCGCTACGACGACCTGTACCTGCGCAACTACGCGACCCTGAACGTCAAGGACGAACTGGCGCGCATCAACGGCATGGGCGAAGTCCAGCTGTTCGGTTCGGGCGACTACGCCATGCGCGTCTGGCTCGATCCGCAGAAGGTCGCCGCGCGCAACCTGACCGCCGGCGACGTCGTGAACGCGATCCGCGAGCAGAACGTGCAGGTGGCGGCCGGCGTCGTCGGCCAGGGCCCGTCGAAAGGCGCGGACTTCCAGCTGACCGTCAACACGCAGGGCCGCCTGCAGTCTGTCGAGGAGTTCGGCAACATCGTCATCAAGACCAATGCCGACGGCGCGACCACGCTGCTGAAGGACGTCGCGCGCCTCGAAATGGGCTCGAACTCGTACGCCCTGCGCGCGCTGCTGGACAACCAGTCGGCCGTGGCCATCCCCATCTTCCAGGCGCCGAACGCCAACGCGCTGCAACTGTCGGCCGACGTGCGCGCCAAGATGAAGGAGCTGTCGAAAAATTTCCCGGAAGGCGTCGAATACAGCATTGTGTACGACCCGACCCAATTCGTGCGTGAGTCGATCGACTCCGTGATCCACACGCTGGTCGAGGCGGTGATCCTGGTGGCGCTCGTCGTCATCCTGTTCCTGCAGACGTGGCGTGCCTCGGTGATCCCGCTGCTGGCGGTGCCGGTGTCGGTCGTCGGCACGTTCGCGGTGATGCTCGCCTGCGGCTTCTCGATCAACACGCTGTCGCTGTTCGGCCTCGTGCTGGCCATCGGTATCGTGGTGGACGATGCGATCGTCGTGGTGGAGAACGTCGAGCGCAACATCGCCAACGGCCTGAATCCGCATGATGCGACCGTCCAGGCGATGAAGGAAGTCTCGGGCCCGATCATCGCGATCGCCCTGGTGCTGTGCGCCGTGTTCATCCCGATCGCGTTCGTGTCGGGCCTGACCGGCCAGTTCTACCGCCAGTTCGCGCTGACTATCGCCATCTCGACCGTGATCTCCGCGTTCTCGTCGCTGACGCTGGCCCCGGCGCTGTCGGCCGCGCTGCTGAAGTCGCACAACGCGCCGAAGGACGGCCTGACGCGCCTGATGGATACCGTGTTCGGCCGCTTTTTCGCCGCCTTCAACCGCTTCTTCGGCCGCTCGTCGCACAGGTACGAACGCGGCGTGCAGGGTGTCCTGAAGCGCAAGAGCGCCACGCTGGGCGTGTACGTGCTGCTCGGTATCGCCGGCATCTTCATGTTCAAGGCCGTGCCGCCGGGCTTCGTGCCGTCGCAGGACAAGGCCTACCTGATCGGCTTCGCGCAGTTGCCGGACGCCGCCTCGCTCGACCGCACCGACACCGTGATCCGCAAGATGTCCGACGTGGCCAAGCAGATCCCGGGCGTGGAATCGTCGGTCGCGTTCCCTGGCCTGTCGATCAACGGCTTCACCAACGCGCCGAACGCCGGCATCGTGTTCACGACGCTGAAACCGTTCGACGAGCGCAAGGGCAAGGCGCAGAGCGCAGAGGCGATCGCCGGCGAGATCAACAAGCGCATGGGCTCCATCGAAGACGCGTTCGTGATGGTGCTGTCGCCCCCGCCCGTGAACGGCCTGGGCACCACCGGCGGCTTCAAGATGATGATCGAGGACCGTGCCGGCGTCGGCTACGATGAACTGTACAAGGCGATCCAGGCCATCCAGGCCAAGGCCGCCACCGACAAGCGCCTGCAGGGCGTGTTCTCGGGCCACCAGATCAACGTGCCGCAGCTGTTCGCCGACGTCGACCGCGTGAAGGCCAAGCAGCTGGGCGTGCCGCTGGCCGAGATCAACCAGACCTTGCAGATCAACCTCGGTTCGCTGTACGTGAACGACTTCAACCAGTTCGGCCGCACCTACCAGGTGCGCGTGCAGGCCGATGCGCCGTTCCGTTCGCAGCGCGAACAGATCGCGCAGCTGAAGGTGCGCAACGACAAGGGCGAGATGATTCCGCCGTCCTCGATCATGAAGATCAAGGACACCTACGGACCCCGACCGCGTCCAGCGCTACAACGGCTACGTCGCCGCCCGAGCTGAATGGCGGCCCGGCGCCGGGCGTGTCGACGGAGCCAGGCCCAGGCCAGCGATGGAAGAAATCGTCAAGGCCACGCTGCCGAAAGGGATCTCGTACGAATGGACGGACCTGACGTACCAGGACATCCTGGCCGGTAACACCATGATCTACGTGTTCCCGCTGTGCGTGCTGCTCGTGTTCCTCGTGCTCGCCGCGCAGTACGAAAGCTGGACCCTGCCGCTGGCCGTGATCCTGATCGTGCCGATGTCGATCCTGTGCGCCCTGATCGGCGTGAAGCTCACTGGCGGTGACAACAACATCTTCACGCAGATCGCCCTGTTCGTGCTGGTGGGTCTCGCATCGAAGAACGCGATCCTGATCGTGGAATTCGCCCTGGAGCTGGAACACCATGGCCGCAGCATCGTGGCCGCCGCGCTGGAAGCCTGCCACCTGCGCCTGCGTCCGATCCTGATGACGTCGATCGCGTTCATCATGGGCGTGGTGCCGCTGGTGCTGTCGCACGGCGCCGGTGCCGAAATGCGCCATGCGATGGGCGTCGCCGTGTTCGCCGGCATGCTGGGCGTGACGTTCTTCGGCCTGTTCCTGACGCCGGTGTTCTACGTCCTGCTGCGCACACTGGCCAAGCGTTTCGAGAAGCCGAAGCATGCCTCCGCTCATGCCCATGCTCACGGCGCGGCACCGAAAGACGTCGGCGGCGACCATGCGCCGGCACTGGAAGGAAACTGATATGAAAACGATGATCGCAAGGGGTGTGGCCCCGCTGATGGCGGCACTGCTGCTGACGGCTTGCGCCGCCCCGGAATTCAAGCAACCGACGATTGCGACGCCGACGGCGTTCAAGGAATCGCAGGCCACGCCGGCTGCGGCCGCGAACGATGTGCGCAGCGCCGCGGACGGCACCACATGGACCGTCGGCCGTCCGGCCGAAGCCCAGCCGCGCGGCGAATGGTGGCGCGCCTTCAACGACGAGACGCTCAATGGTCTCATCGTCGAAGCGACGGCGAACAACCAGAATCTGACGGTGGCCGCCGCCCGCGTGAAGGAAGCCCGCGCCATCGCCGGCATCGCCGAAGCGGACCGCATCCCGCAGATCGGCGTCGGCGCCGGTGCCCAGCGCACCCGCCTGTCGCCGCTGGAAGCGTCGCTGCCGCAGGGCACGCCCGTCGCGGCGGCCAACACCTACTCCGCGCGCCTGTCGGCCAGCTACGAAGTCGACCTGTTCGGGCGCGTGTCGTCGAACGTGGCGGCGGCGCGCGGCGATGCCGGCGCGGTCGAAGCGACGTACCGCTCCGTGCTGCTGTCGCTGCAGGCCGACGTGGCGCAGGCCTATTTCCGCCTGCGTTCGCTGGATGCCGAAATCGCGACGGTCGGCCACACCGTGCAGCTGCGCGAGGAAAGCGTGCGCGTGACGGGGCGCCGCTTCGACCTCGGCGACATCGGCGAATTCGACCTGTCGCGGGCGAAGACGGAACTGGCGACGGCGCGTTCGGAGGCCATCGGCCTGCAACGCCAGCGCGCGACGACGGAACACGCGCTGGCCGTCCTGCTGGGCAAACCGGCATCGAACTTCGCCGCGCCTTCGCGTCCGCTGCAGGATGCGGCCGCGCTGCCGCTGATCCCGGCCGGCCTGCCATCGACCTTGCTGGAGCGCCGTCCCGACATCGCCAGCGCCCAGCGCTCGATGGAAGCGGCGAACGCCCGCATCGGCGTCGCCCGCTCCGCGATGTTCCCGGCGCTGAACCTGTCGGCGGGCGCCGGCGGCGTCGGCACCAGCTTCGCCGAAGTCTTCAAATGGAGCAGCCGTTCGTGGCTGCTGGGCGCCGCGCTGTCGATGCCGCTGATCGACGGTGGCCGCAACCGCAACAACGTCGTGCGCAGCGAGGCGGCACTGGAAGAAGCCGTCGGTTCGTACCGCCAGAGCGTGCTGACGGCCTTCGCCGAGGTCGAGGACAACCTGGCCGGCCTGCGCATCCTGGCAGGGCAGAGCGCCGAGATCGAGGCGGCAGTGATTTCCGCACGCCGTTCGGCCGACCTGGCGCAGAAGCTGTACGACGCGGGCCGCGGCAGCTACCTCGAACTGCTGGATGCGCAGCGCAACCTGGCGAACGTCGAACGCACCGCCGTGCAGCTGCGCGGCGACCGCGCGGTCACCACCGTGGCGCTGATCCGCGCGCTGGGCGGCGGCTGGGATGCGGCACCGGCCGTGGCGAAGGCCGACGATACGGCGCAGGCAAGGAACTGAAGTCCCTGGCCTTACTGTGATTCCGGTAATGCCCTTTGCGGCGGTACGTGCAAGCGTACCGCCGCTTTTTCTTTTATGTGTTGGCGAAAAAACGTCGTTCCCGCGCAGGCGGGAACCCAAGTATGCTGGCGTACCGCGAACAATTGTATGGGCTTGCGCCCGCCGCTTCGTGGATGCCGACGATACAATCTTTGCATGCCAACCTCAGCACCTTCCGACTCCGCCCAGCTCACGGGTCTCGCGCCCATCATCGCCCCGGACACGCGCATCCTCATCCTGGGCAGCTTTCCGGGCGCGGCGTCGCTCGCGGCGCAGCAGTATTACGCGCATCCGCGCAACCAGTTCTGGAAGCTGGTGGGCGCATTGATCGGCGAAGACCTTTACCGGCTGCCCTACGACGAGCGTTTGCCGCGCCTGCTGGCGCACCGCTTCGGTTTGTGGGACGTGCTTGCGGGGTGCGAGCGCGAAGGCAGTCTCGACTCAAGCATCCGCAAGCCGGCGGCGAACGATTTTGAGCGGCTGCACCGGCTGTGTCCCGAACTGCAGACGGTCGGCTTCAACGGGCAGACAGTCGGGCAAGTTCGCGCCGCAGTTTGGACAGCACGGCTACCGCACCGTCGTGCTGCCGTCGAGTTCTCCGGCGCATATGGCGATGACGTTCGAGCAAAAGCTGAACGTGTGGCGGGGGCTGGTCGATAAGGATTGAGCGCGAAGGCACTCTTTAGCGAACTGCGACAGGCGCAAAGCGCGTCCCATCGAATTCGTAGTAATGCACCGCGCTGCCGTCACCTTGTTCGTCCAGGCTGCCGTGTACGATCAGCGGGCCGCTCTCGCGCCGATATTCCAGCGGCTCCGTGATCTCGAGGTTCCAGCAGCCAGACCGGTGAAACGGGACCCAGGCGACAGCCCCGGTCTTGGTATCAATCGCGGCGCCCATGATGCAGGACGCACCGCAGCCCCAGGTCGCCAGGACGTAGCGGCCTGCAAACCGTGGGCTGATGATGCTGTCCTGAGTGCGCTCGCATACTCGCGGCTTTTCGCGTCTCCCGCAAATGAACGCCGGCTGGCTTTCCGCGATATGGGGTTGCCGGAAAGTCTACAAAACGCGGCGCAGCCAGTGCCTGTTGGGAAACGACCGCCAACAGGACAACAAGGATTCGAGTCGAGTTCATTGTTCAATACCAATGATGTTGTTGCCAAAATATCTTGGCTGCGTTCGCAGAATGATAACGACCGATGACATAACGGATGCCGCCCCGGCACTCTTCCACCGGGTCGCCGAATGACTTTTCACCCTTCGGATTCAGCGCATATTGTGCACGCAGAGCTGAAACAGGCCACGCGCTGTCGAGTGATGATTGCGCACGCCGACAACGCCAGTTGATTCCTGCGCAACAATCCAGAGGAGAGGCGGTCATATTGGGCGAGCAGAGAGCTCCTTCGAGCCGCATCGCGTCACGCAGTGCGACTTGTACCCGGAGCGGTACGATGGCTGGATCTTTTTCTTTCCAGGTTGTTGGGTCGGGGATATGTGCGTGACGCGGGAACGGCCGCTTCGATGTTTTCATGAGGTCTCCCGTCGGGTTGTTCAAATTTGGGCCAACCTTTGGCATGCTAACTATCCAAAACGACGCTGAATTGACGTAAACGGTCCTTACATAAAAAAATAACTGGGACGTGCTGGCCGCGTGCGAGCGCGAAGGCGGTCTCGATACCGCGATCCGCAGTGCGGCCAATGATTTCGAGATCCGCCGCGGCTAGCCGCGTGCCGGCCGCGTCGCCAGCGCCACGACCGCGGCACCGGCTGCGACGATCAGCGCGTCTTCGATCAGTCCGCTGCGGGTCTGGCCGATACGCGCCATCGCCTGTTTGCGGACGGCGAGGGTGCAGTACGCAAGCGGGACGGCGGTTCGAGACCGCGACCGCCGCGCCGGCTTCCCCCCCCGTGGCGCCAGCGCCGCGCCTGCGATCCCCGCGCTCATGACGCGCGCCAGCAGGCCCAGGAAGACGGTGCGGTCGGGCGCAGTCTTCATCTTGTCACCGAACAGTTCCCCAACGCCCATCGCGAGTGCGCCGAACGTAAAGAGAGGGCGATTCAGGAGGAATAACTGCCCCGTCGTACGGCGGTGCGCGAGGCGTGCCGCCGCGAGGCTGGCCATGGGCGTCATCGAGCGCGCGCTGGCGACGGCGCCGATCAAAGCGGAAGAGAGCAGGCTGCGAAATGTCATCTTTACTGGCTCCTGTGCAAGTGAAGGGTTCTCGAACCGCCAAGGCGGACCGAACCCGGCAAGCCAGTGTAGCCAGACAGGCGACTTTGCTACGCACGCGTCGCGCGCGGCCTCTTCATGTTGGCTTACGGCACCTCCGCCGCCAGCAGCGCAGCCTGTATCTGCGCTTCGATTCGTGGACCGGCAAGGGCTTGCCGAACAGGTAGCCCTGGAATGAATGGCAGCCGTGGGCGGCGAGGAAATCGCGTTGCGCGGCCGTCTCCACGCCCTCGGCGATCACATTCGTCCAGGCCGCGTCCATGGCGATGATCGTCTGGGCCACCATGGCATCCCGATGGCTGGCCGGCGGGCGTCATCGACGAAGGATTTGTCGATCTTGAGTTGCGTGAGCGGCAGCTTCGTCAGGTAATTGAGCGAGGAATTGCCGGTGCCGAAGTCGTCGAGGGAAATGCTGAATCCGCTGGCCTTGAGTGTGTGTAATTTGAAGATCGAGGATTCGAGGTCGCCGATCGCCAGGCTTTCGGTCACTTCGAGCTTGAGCTTGTCCGCCGGTGCGCCCGTGTGCCGGATTTCGGCCAGGATGTCGTTGACGAAGCTGTCCGATTCGAACTGGCGCGGGCTGATGTTCACGGCCAGCGTGAGGCCGCGCAGGGTGTCGTGGCGCGCCCACGTGGCGAGCTGGCGGCAGGCCGTGGCGAGCACCAGCGTCCGATCGGATCGATCAGTCCGGTTTCCTCTGCCAGCGGATCAAGGCGGCGGGCGGGATGGCGCCGCGCTCGGGGTGGGTCCAGCGCAGCAACGCTTCGGCGCCGATCGGGCGCATGGTCGTCGACCTGGACCTGATAATACAGGGTCAGCCGGTTGTCGCGGATCGCGTCGCGCAGTGCCTTTTCGAGCCAGTTGCGGTCGGCCAGTTCGGACTGCATCTCGTCCTCGAAGACGCGGACGGTGTCGCGTCCGCTGCGCTTGCTTTTGTACAGGGCGAGTTCGGCCTGGCACAGCAGGGTATCCGGC